>NZ_JBJQJE010000006.1:0-219067 GCF_046487585.1 Escherichia sp. WS1265 | reverse complement strand
AGAGCGAAGAGAGTGACTGGTTCAGATGAAAGGAGACCACCGCAAACGCGTCCGGTGGCAGGCCGTCCACTTCCAGCGTGAAACGTAATCCGGTTGACATAGCAACCTCCGTGAAAATGAATAATAATCCGCACATATTGCATGTACAACATGTCGGGCGGATGAGATAAGCGAGTCGACATCTGGCGTTACCGGGGAATATCAGAAAAATGTCATGGTTATGTGATGATTTAGTCTGGGATTTTACTTCAGAGAAACGGGTGTCTGTTTAGTCAACAAAATAATCACAAACGCAACGGATGGGTTCTCGACGTTATTCACGACAGGCTCGTACATTACAGCGAGTAATAAAAAACCTGATATGCAAAGTCAAACCAATATTCATAATGTCTTTTTATTCACAACAATAAATAATTCAATAACAATCATTGAAATGAATGATGGTTTGTATAAGGAATGTACGCTACCGCCCAGCCCTGATAACATGATCTGCACATTGCCATCTTAACGTCGTTAAACACTGGCTTAATAGTGGATATTTCAAATTAGGAATTTATTAAATTCACCTGATGAATATCATAAGCAAATAGCATAGAAAATAATGACAACTCCCCCGAGGGGACCATTTCCAATGCACTGCACCACCACCTGGTGCCCGGATGATCTTGCTTCAGTGGTAAGAGTACCTGATTCATTGTTCCCAAAATGGTGTTTTCCCCTGCTCCTCCAATAATAATGTGCAGCTCTCACGTGATAATCTATTGATTAGGTTATATTAAGAATCAATATTTAAAATACATCCATTTTCTTGAGTAAATCAACGTGTTTATTTATCAATTGCTGTTTTAGCTCTGACTCATCAAGCTCTCCATATTTGCACTACAGATAATCGCGAATAAATACAGAGAACGCCATTTATCCTTTTAGCATACCTGCAGGATATTTTTATTTGTATTAATATTAATTGCATCTCCAACTCCGAGCATATCCATCATTAAAATATTTTTAGATTATAGAATGCCTGTGATAACAACTGAAACATCTGCACAATGTGAATAGTTAGTTTCTTTTCAGAGGAAATGAAATAGACAAGCTGAATGAAATGGAGAGTGATTAAATTGAATTAAAAAACATAACATGATTCTAATTAATTACGCCCATCATTGTGGATAAAGTCACTGAATAATAAATAATCTTCTGGTATCCCACTCAAATAATTTCATTCCTTTTTAGTACTTCTTGTAACTTTGATATCTGACATACAGCATCAGCAATCGCACTGATATTCGCGGCATTATCCGAAACCATTCATGCCCCGGCCCCCATGTAGTTCAGGCGCGTCAGGAGCCCAACGCTCAGGGTAATCGGCGAAAGTGAACGTTGGATAGACATTAGCAACCAGCCAGACCAATAGCCGTTGAAACTGCTGACGTTCGGCGCGCCCAAGCGGTGGCGCAAGGTCCGGGCGACGATCGAGAACCATCAATGCAATCGCCGCTGTCTCCGTCATAATCTCGTCATTTTCCAGCGCCAGTGTCGGAATCTGACACAACGGGTTCAGGGTTTTCAATAACTCGCGTGAAGTTCCCTCGTGGTCAAAACCACTGACATCAACGAACTGATAAGGAATATCAGCCAGTGTTAGCATCAGCTCACTGATTGTAGAGCCCCATCCGGGTACGCCATACACCTTAATCATATGCCCCTCACAATCTTTTAAAGATTAAGTGTAGGACAGTACACAGGTTAACCAGCAAAAGGATTTGTCATTTTTTCGTCAGTTGTATTATTCCCCTTCAGGATTGTAAGGGGATGTTTTGCATCGTTTATCGATAACGGGTAGGATGCTGCGCCGATAGTTTTATACCCATAAAGAATAATGGTGATAACTATCATCGCCAGGATGAATAAACATTGTTCATGGCAACTTATATGACTTTTTCATTAAAGCAATCAGGGAGAGCAATGAGTAAACACGACACCGACACTTCAGATCAACACGCCGCGAAACGCCGCTGGCTTAATGCCCACGAAGAGGGGTATCACAAAGCGATGGGCAATCGCCAGGTACAGATGATCGCCATTGGCGGCGCGATTGGTACGGGTTTGTTTTTAGGCGCGGGAGCCCGACTGCAAATGGCGGGGCCAGCACTGGCACTGGTCTATTTGATCTGCGGCCTGTTTTCGTTTTTTATTCTGCGTGCATTGGGTGAGCTGGTGCTACACCGCCCTTCCAGTGGCAGTTTTGTCTCTTATGCCCGTGAGTTTTTGGGTGAGAAAGCCGCTTATGTTGCTGGCTGGATGTACTTCATCAACTGGGCGATGACAGGGATTGTCGATATTACCGCCGTTGCACTGTATATGCATTACTGGGGCGCATTTGGTGGTGTACCGCAGTGGGTCTTTGCGCTCGCTGCGCTGATCATCGTTGGCACCATGAATATGATTGGTGTGAAATGGTTTGCCGAGATGGAGTTCTGGTTTGCGCTTATTAAAGTGCTCGCCATTGTGACCTTTTTGGTCGTGGGTACAGTGTTCCTCGGTAGTGGTCAGCCGCTGGATGGCAACACCACTGGCTTTCATTTAATTACCGATAACGGCGGCTTCTTCCCCCACGGTTTGCTACCTGCGCTGGTGTTGATTCAGGGCGTAGTGTTTGCTTTTGCCTCCATTGAAATGGTGGGTACAGCTGCCGGAGAATGTAAAGATCCGCAGACCATGGTGCCTAAAGCCATTAACAGTGTGATTTGGCGTATTGGCCTGTTTTACGTCGGCTCCGTGGTGTTGCTGGTTATGTTATTGCCGTGGAGCGCATATCAGGCGGGGCAAAGTCCGTTCGTGACGTTTTTCTCTAAACTGGGTGTGCCATATATCGGCAGCATTATGAACATTGTGGTGCTGACCGCTGCCCTCTCCAGCCTGAACTCAGGTCTGTACTGCACCGGACGTATTCTGCGCTCAATGGCGATGGGCGGTTCCGCACCGAGTTTTATGGCGAAAATGAGTCGTCAGCATGTGCCGTATGCCGGAATTCTGGCGACACTGGTTGTGTATGTCGTCGGCGTATTCCTCAACTATCTGGTGCCGTCGCGCGTATTTGAGATTGTGTTGAACTTCGCGTCGCTGGGAATCATCGCTTCATGGGCGTTTATCATCGTGTGCCAGATGCGCCTGCGTAAAGCGATTAAAGAAGGCAAAGCAGCGGATGTCAGTTTTAAACTGCCTGGCGCGCCCTTCACTTCCTGGCTGACATTACTGTTTTTGCTGAGCGTCCTGGTGCTGATGGCGTTCGATTACCCGAACGGGACTTATACCATCGCGGCGCTGCCGATTATCGGTATTCTGCTGGTTATAGGCTGGTTTGGTGTGCGCAAACGCGTTGCTGAAATTCACAGCACTGCGCCAGTCGTCGAGGAAGATGAAGAACAACAGGAAATTATGTTTAAACCTGAAACGGCGAGTTAATTGCAAAATTGCCCGGCTACGTGCCGGGCAAATTCAAATTACTGACGAAGGTGCCGGATACGGCGTGATAAAAGTCAGGCAAGTCTCTCCGTTTTCACCCTCGCCATATCTATTACAGCGCAATACGAATCACATCATCCGGCTGGGTTGCTTCCTGCTGTTTAGTGGATTTTTGTTTCACACTGACATACAGCGTTTTACCATCGGCAGACAGCGCCAAGCTGTTCGGATGAGTCGGCGTATCGAACGTTTTCACCACTTTATAGCTTTTCGCGTCAATCACACTGACTTTACCTGCCTGACGATGCGTTACGTAGGCTTCATTACGCGCGGGGTTAAACAGCACAGCCAGTGATTCCGGTGCCGCAACCTTCGCCAGAATATTGCCATTACGGGTATCGACCACTAACACTTCTGCCGCTTTAGAGTCGGTGATAAATGCACGCTGCCTGGCGGTATCAAGGCTGATGTTGATAAAGAAATGCTCTTTGTCGTCATCCAGCAGCTTTTTACGGCTGAGGATTTTATTGTCGGCGGTGTCGATGGTAATCAATTCGCCGTCAGCGTTAGTGGTGTAAAGACGTTTGCCTTTGCTATCCAGCGCTAAACCGGTACTCATTTTACCGGTGTTCTGGATGGCGGTTTTCAGTTTGATATTCTCGCCATCAACGACCCAAATCACACTCTCTTTACCAATACCACTGATGTAAACGGTGTTCGTGGCATCGTCTGCCACCAGCTCACGCGGTTGCAGCGGGCGCACCTCTTCCGTGCGCTTACGATCATCCAGCACCAGACGGCCTTTCACTTCGCCCGTTTTGGCATCTATCGCCGTGACCGCGCTGTTTACAGTGTTACCAAACCACAACGTCTGAGTCGTGTTATTGATGGTAGCACCAAACGGCTTGAGATCGTTATGGATCGCCTGCGTCACTTCCAGAGTGACCGGATCAAGACGATAAACCACGCCGCCTTTATCCAGTTTGCGGCTTTGCGAAGTGGCGAGCCACAGCGCGTTTTCTTGCTGGCTATAAGCCATTTCGTAGGCACCTTTACCTACCGCTTTACGCAGCATTTCTTCTGCGGCCTGCGTACTGAATGATGAAGCAACAAGCAATGAACCTAACAGTAATGAACCACGCAGGCGCGATGAAAACAGATGACGTAAATGCATGACGACTCCCTTTGATGAACCGATATTTTTGCTGCTTCACAATGCTTCGCTAAGCGTAATCATCGTTACGCTCTTGTTATAAATGGGAATGGTAATCATTATTTTCTCAAATGTGGAGCATTTCTTGCCGTTACGACTACAATTTTCTCAATTACTTAACGTATCGTGCCGTTTCGTTTTCCATAAATTTACAATTTTATTACCATGACAGCGTTTTCCCATTCTTAACCTGGCTTTTTTCATGAAGATTTTTTCCGTCCGACAGACCGTTTTGCCCGCACTGCTTGTCCTTTCCCCCGTTGTTTTTGCCGCTGATGAACAGACTATGATTGTCAGTGCCGCACCGCAGGTGGTTTCAGAACTGGATACCCCAGCAGCCGTGAGCGTGGTGGATGGCGAGGAGATGCGCCTGGCAACACCGCGCATTAACTTGTCTGAATCACTGACTGGCGTGCCTGGTTTGCAGGTACAAAACCGGCAGAACTATGCGCAAGATTTACAGCTGTCGATTCGCGGATTTGGCTCCCGCTCCACTTACGGAATTCGCGGTATTCGCCTGTATGTGGACGGTATTCCCGCCACCATGCCCGACGGACAAGGGCAAACATCCAACATCGATTTAAGCAGTGTGCAAAATGTGGAAGTGCTGCGTGGCCCCTTCTCTGCCCTGTATGGCAACGCGTCTGGCGGTGTAATGAATGTCACCACCCAGACCGGACAACAGCCACCAACCATTGAAGCCAGTAGTTACTACGGCAGTTTTGGCAGCTGGCGCTATGGCCTGAAAGCAACGGGCGCAACGGGAGACGGCACACAGCCTGGCGATGTCGATTACACCGTCTCAACCACGCGTTTTACGACCCACGGCTATCGTGACCATAGTGGCGCACAGAAAAATTTAGCTAATGCCAAACTGGGTGTACGCATTGATGACGCCAGCAAATTAAGCCTGATTTTCAATAGTGTGGATATCAAAGCAGATGACCCTGGTGGGCTAACCAAAGCAGAATGGAAGGCGAATCCGCAACAAGCGCCACGCGCTGAACAGTACGACACGCGAAAAACCATCAAGCAAACTCAGGCTGGGCTGCGCTATGAGCGTAGCCTGAGTTCGCGGGATGAGATGAGTGTGATGATGTATGCCGGGGAGCGAGAAACGACCCAGTACCAGTCAATCCCGATGGCCCCCCAACTTAACCCGTCGCATGCGGGCGGCGTGATTACTCTGCAACGCCATTATCAGGGGGTAGACAGTCGCTGGACACACCGTGGCGAGCTGGGCGTTCCGGTCACGTTCACTACCGGCCTGAACTACGAAAACATGAGTGAAAACCGCAAGGGCTACAATAACTTCCGCCTGTATAGCGGCGTGCCGGAATACGGGCAAAAAGGTGAGTTGCGCCGCGACGAACGCAATCTGATGTGGAACGTCGATCCCTATTTACAGACACAGTGGCAGCTGAGTGAAAAACTGTCGCTGGATGCTGGCGTGCGCTACAGTTCCGTGTGGTTTGATTCCAACGACCATTACGTTACTCCGGGTAACGGCGATGACAGCGGTGATGCCAGTTATCACAAATGGCTACCTGCCGGATCGTTAAAATATGCAATGACCGACGCCTGGAATATCTATCTGGCAGCCGGGCGAGGTTTTGAAACGCCGACGATTAATGAGCTCTCTTATCGCGCTGATGGGCAAAGCGGTATGAACTTTGGTTTAAAACCATCCACCAACGATACAATTGAGATCGGCAGTAAAACGCGTATTGGTAATGGGCTGCTTAGTCTCGCATTGTTCCAGACCGACACCGATGATGAAATTGTTGTCGATAGCAGTAGCGGTGGGCGTACGACTTACAAAAATGCCGGAAAGACCCGTCGTCAAGGCGCTGAACTGGCATGGGATCAACGTTTCGCGGGAGATTTTCGCATAAAAGCGTCCTGGACCTGGCTTGATGCGACCTATCGCAGCAATGTGTGTAATGAACAGGATTGTAACGGTAACCGGATGCCAGGGATCGCCCGTAATATGGGCTTTGCGTCGATAGGTTATGTACCGGAAGATGGCTGGTATGCAGGTACGGAAGCGCGTTATATGGGCGATATTATGGCAGATGATGAAAATACGGCCAAAGCGCCGTCTTATACTCTCGTCGGCTTATTCACCGGGTATAAATACAATTACCACAATTTAACTGTGGATTTATTTGGTCGTGTCGATAATTTATTCGATAAAGAATACGTTGGTTCTGTCATTGTCAATGAGTCAAACGGGCGATATTACGAACCTGCGCCCGGGCGAAATTATGGTGTCGGCATGAATATTGCGTGGCGATTTGAGTAATTACCTTGATGCCCGGTATTTGCCGGGCATTTACTTTAACGATTGTATTGCTGATATAAAATAGCAATATTTTGTTGCATAATTTCAGCAAGACAATGTCTGCATCCCTCTTTGTCTTTTGCTTTTAACGCGGCGAGTAATAGATGATAGTTTTCTATACGTTCCCGTAATTCCGCTGGATTAATCGCTTCATAGAGATAATGTAAACCAGGTCCCATCCTGACCCACAGTTGCTCAATCATCTCACACAGGATGGGCATATTTGAGCGATGATAAATCGCTAAGCGAAATAGCCTGTTCGCATTAATGATTTGTTCCATGTCGCCCTTTTCTTGCGCCTGCAGTAATTTCTCAAGCAATTCCTGGAGTTCCGCCAGGTCTGGCGGGGTGAGGTTTTCAACAGCCAGAGTAACTGCCATTAATTCCAGTTCGTAGCGGATCCGATTGATTTCGTCTAATTGACGCTTCCCCACTTCCGGAACTGTAAATGCTTGCGCTGGAGCGACAGAAAGCGCATTCACCGAAACCAGACGTAATAATGCTTCACGCACAGGTGTAATACTCATACCTAATTGTTCCGCCAGATTTTTAGTAATCAGGCGTGCGCCAGGTTTTAGTGCGCCAATACTAAGCTGATGTTTCAGGTCGTTCTCAACCTGCAGAGTCAAACTGACATGTTTCATTTTTTCCGTTCCAGGCATTTTAATTCCTTCGCGTGTTTTCTGTCCAACCCTGCCTGCATGGCAGAAGGAGTTCACCTGGTGTATTAAAGTGAATAATCATAAACCACTCACCTTTGTTGTTATTAGCAGCAGAACAATGACGTGGTTAGTTAATTAAAGCTGAAAATAAGCTTTTTGCCTGGATTTTTATGGCGGCTTACGCCGCCGTTGAAACTTTAATCATCACCCGCCACGCGGATCACCACTTTGCCGAAGTTTTTACCCTTCAGCAGGCCGATAAACGTCTGTGGCGCATTCTCTAAACCGTCAGTAATTTCTTCGCGGTAGTGGATTTTATCCTCTTTCACCCATTGCCCCATCTCCTTCTGAAACTCATGGATGCGGTGACCATAATCCTGAGCGATAATAAATCCTTGCAGGCGAATACGTTTTTTCAGCACCGTAGCCATCAACAGAGGTAATCGATCCGGGCCGGGTGGTAGCTCTGTAGCGTTATAGCTGCTCACTAAGCCGCAGACGGGAATGCGCGCAGATGTATTAAGTAACGGTAGCACCGCATCGAATACCTTACCGCCAACGTTTTCATAATAGATATCAACGCCTTTCGGGCACGCTTTCGCCAGTTGTTCGGCAAAATCATCCGCGTGGTGATCAAGGCATACATCGAAGCCTAACATCTCGGTAGCATGGCGGCATTTTTCCGCGCCACCGGCAACCCCCACCACCCTGCAACCTTTAAGTTTGCCGATTTGACCCACCGTCGCCCCCACAGGACCTGTCGCCGCAGCAACAACCAATGTTTCGCCCTCTTTGGGCTGACCGATATCCAGCAGCCCCATATAAGCGGTAAAGCCTGGCATCCCCAGCACACCCAGCGACCACGATGGATTTTGGGGATGATCGCCAAGTTTCACCAGATCATCACCACTGGATATGTCATAGTCCTGCCATCCACTGTAGCCCAGCACCCAGTCGCCAGGCTGATAATCAGGATGATTCGACTCCACGACACGGCTCACCGTGCCGCCGACCATCACGCCGCCAATATCAACCGGCGGTGAATAAGATGGCTCATCGCTCATACGTCCACGCATATACGGGTCCAGTGACAAATAAACTGTGCGCAGTAACACCTGTCCTTCACCCGGTGTGGCGATATCATCTTCTTCAAGACGGAAATTCTCCGGAACCGGCGCGCCATGCGGACGCGAGGCCAGAACCCAACGTCGATTACGCTGCTTTTGTTGCCCCATAATGCTCTCCTGTGCTTTTGGCATGAATCCATCAATAGTAGCAGGCTCGCAGGAATGGTTTTGTTTGCAGCCGTCACATCCCCTCTGCAACACGCAATAATTTCATCGAGGAATCCGTTGCTTCGGGCTGTTTTCGATAGTATTGATAACGTCATCATCATTATTTAATCGAGGCCAAACATGTCCATCCGTTTTGCCCGCAAAGCCGACTGTGCTGCCATTGCGGAAATTTATAACCACGCCGTGTTGTATACGGCGGCTATCTGGAATGACCAAACGGTGGATGCTGATAACCGCATTGCCTGGTTTGAAGCGCGGACCATAGCAGGTTATCCGGTGCTGGTGAGTGAAGAAGATGGCGTCGTTACAGGATATGCCTCGTTTGGCGACTGGCGTAGTTTCGATGGTTTTCGCCATACCGTGGAACATTCGGTTTATGTCCATCCCGATCATCAGGGCAAAGGTCTTGGGCGTAAATTGTTAAGCCGATTGATTGATGAAGCGCGGGATTGCGGGAAGCATGTCATGGTCGCCGGGATCGAATCGCAAAATCAGGCGTCTTTGCATCTGCACCAGTCGCTGGGATTTGTCGTCACCGCGCAAATGCCGCAGGTGGGCACTAAATTTGGGCGCTGGCTGGATCTGACATTTATGCAGTTGCAACTCGACGAGCGCACTGAACCGGACGCAATCTGATGAATCAGTCGCTTACCCTTGCCTTTTTGATTGCCGCCGGGATTGGTCTGGTAGTCCAAAACACGCTGATGGTGCGCATCACTCAGACCTCCTCAACCATTCTCATCGCCATGTTGCTGAACTCTTTGGTAGGAATTGTGCTGTTCGTTTCTATTTTATGGTTTAAACAAGGCATGGCGGGGTTTGGCGAACTGGTGTCCAGCGTGCGCTGGTGGACACTTATACCTGGCTTGCTGGGATCGTTTTTTGTCTTCGCCAGTATCAGCGGATATCAGAATGTGGGAGCGGCGACAACTATTGCGGTACTGGTCGCCAGCCAGCTGATTGGCGGTCTGGTGCTGGATATCTTCCGCAGCCATGGCGTACCACTACGGGCGTTGATCGGCCCAATTTGTGGCGCAATTTTACTTGTGGTTGGTGCCTGGCTGGTGGCCAGGCGCACATTTTAATCAGAGGATGGTGCCACCTTTGGTTAACTGTTCGTGGCGCGCTTCCATATCTTCTTTATGTTTGCGACCGTGATGGGCGATCGCTGTGCGCAGACGCTGCTGCTGGGTATAGCGTTCTTCCCGACTTAACTCCGCATCATCGCTCAGGGCGATTAATAATTCGTTCATATGGGCAATGACGCTCTCTTCAATCGCGGCATCCACGCGCGCGATGACTTCATCCAGATGCGACATACTTTCTCCTTAGCCACTTGTGAAATTTATCGATTCATCCAAATGATATAAGTCTGCGTGGTGCCGTCAAGCCAGTGAGTAAGATTTAAAACAGTGAAAACAACAGCGCCACCGGGAAACTCATCGGCCATGTTGCCCCCACCAGAAAGGCGCTTAAGAAACGGATGCGTTTCTTATCGTGAGAAAGAAACCAGGTGATAAGAAATGCGATTACTACCATAACCGCATAAAAAACAAGCATGTGTTGATAGAGAGACATGTACGGGCGTCCAGCCAGATGAATAAAACGCGCGCAAATATGCGTCATTTTTTGACGCACATCAAGTTTTTTAACCGGTTTGAGAAAAAATCATCAAACAGCAACTTGCCCTTATCCATCTTCAGAATGAGTATTATTGCGGATTTTCTTAACCCGTACTATACACATAGGGGCAATGATAAAAGGTGGCAAAAATGAATGTTTCCAGTAGAACTGTAGTACTGATAAATGTCTTTGCTGCTGTTGGTTTGTTTACTCTTATCTCTATGAGATTTGGCTGGTTTATTTGATGTAGTGATTTTGCACGCAGCACGTACTGTCAGAGAAATCAGTGCTCTGACAGTACGCAAGATCTTCTCATACTCTTACGATCTGCAATATTATCCTTAATGTTTAACCATGACGTGGCGGACGACGGTGTAATCCTCCAGCCCATAAAGTGACATATCCTTGCCGTAACCAGAAAGTTTCTGCCCACCGTGCGGCATTTCACTTACCAGCATGAAATGGGTATTGACCCAGGTACAACCATATTGCAGCCGCGCGCTGACGCGATGCGCCCTGCCCACATCTTTCGTCCATACCGAGGATGCAAGTCCGTACTGGCTGTCATTTGCCCAGTTCACCACCTGTTCTTCGTTGTCGAAGAGCGTAACACTCACTACCGGACCAAATACCTCTTTTTGCACGATGGCATCGTCCTGTAATGCGCCAGCCAGCAGCGTCGGCGCATAGTAATAGCCATTACCCTTGCGCTTTTCACCGCCAGTGATCACTTTGATGTGCCCTGTCGCTTTCGCCTCTTCTACCGCCTTGCTGACGCGTTCGAGATGCGCCAGCGAGCTTAAAGGTCCAAGCTCCGTAGACTCGTCATCCGGCGCACCAGATTTTAACGTTGCCACCGCAGCACCCAGTTTTTCCACCAGCGTATCGTAAATGCCTTTTTGCGCGTAGATCCGACAAGCCGCAGTACAATCCTGTCCGGCATTGTAATAGCCAAATGTACGTACACCTTCGACCACTGCTTCAATATCCGCATCATCAAAAACAATCACTGGCGCTTTGCCACCAAGTTCCATATGAGTACGCTTAATGGAGGGCGCGGTATGGCTGATGATGTGCTCGCCGGTGGCGATAGAGCCCGTCAGCGACACCATCCGCACTTTGGGATGACCGGTCAGCGGATCGCCCACCGTTTTGCCTCTGCCAAACAGTACGTTAATCACACCTGCCGGGAAGATATCTTTCGCCAGCTCTGCCAACTTCAATGCGGTCAGCGGGGTAATTTCTGATGGTTTAAGCACTACGCAGTTCCCTGCCGCCAGCGCCGGAGCCAGTTTCCACGCAGCCATCATCAGCGGATAATTCCACGGTGCGATAGAAGCCACGACCCCCAACGGATCGCGACGGATCATCGAAGTATGACCTTCAAGATATTCACCTGCCGCCAGACCATTCAGACAGCGCGCCGCACCAGCGAAAAAGCGAAAAACATCGACAATCGCCGGGATTTCATCATTGAACGCACTATGCAGCGGTTTGCCACAATTACGGGACTCCAGTTCGGCAAAAACCTGACCATTTTCTTCGATAACATCAGCCAGTTTCAGCAGGCATTCCGCGCGCGTTTTCGGCGTGGTTTGCCCCCATTCGGCAAATGCCGCATCTGCTGCACGAACAGCGGCATCGACCTGCTCTGCGGATGCCTCGGCAATCTCCAGTAAAACTTCCCCCGTTGCCGGATTATAGACAGGCTGTTTTTCCCCTTCGCCGCTAACCAGTTCTCCATTAATCAGTAACTTATGTTGCATAGCATATTCCTGTATCAGTGGTTATTGACCATTGTCGCCTTCGCGGGTTAGCCACCAGGCTCCCAGGATCGGCAAGGTTGTTACCAACATAACCAGCAGTGCCACCACGTTGGTTACCGGTACATCACGCGGTCGCCCAAGCTGATTGAGCAACCACAACGGTAACGTTCGTTCATGACCTGCCGTAAAGGTCGTCACGATGATTTCATCGAACGACAAGGCAAACGCCAGCATTCCTCCTGCCAGTAGCGCCGAACTGAGATTCGGCAACACTACGTAGCGGAAGGTTTGCCAGCCATTGGCCCCAAGATCCATTGACGCCTCAACCAGACTCCACGAGGTGCGGCGAAAACGTGCGATGACATTGTTAAACACCACCACTACGCAAAAAGTCGCATGACCGACCACGATGGTGAAAAATTCCGGCTCCAGATCGATGGTTTTAAAGGCGGTTAATAGCGCCAGACCAGTGACAATACCCGGCAGCGCAATGGGCAGCAGCAGTAACAGCGAAATGGCGTTTTTGCCGAAAAAGTCTCGTCGCCACAGCGCGGCAGCGGCCAGCGTCCCTAACACCAGCGCAATTAATGTCGCCAGCGCCGCCACTTTAAGTGACAGTGTCACGGCTTCAAGAATATCACTACGCTGTGCTGCAACGCTAAACCAGCGCAGCGTCAGGCCTTGCGGTGGAAAACTAAACGCCGCATCTTCAGTGTTAAACGCATAGGCGGCGATAATCAGAATGGGAAAATGTAGGAAAACCACGCCGCCCCAGGCCGCCAGTTTGAGGAAAAACGGTGCGCGTTCAGAGTGCATCGAACGCTCCCAGACGTTTCACGAACGCCAGGTACAGTGCGATGAGAACAATCGGCACCAGGGTGAATGCCGCCGCCATCGGCATATTGCCAATCGCTCCCTGCTGGGAATAAACCATATTGCCGATAAAATATCCTGGAGGGCCAACCAGCTGCGGGACGATAAAATCGCCCAGTGTGAGTGAAAAGGTAAAGATAGAGCCAGCGGCAATACCCGGGATTGCCAGCGGCAGCACCACATAGCGAAAGGTTTGCCGTGGACGTGCGCCAAGATCAGCCGACGCCTGCAACAATGACGGCGGCAAACGCTCAAGCGCCGCCTGCACGGGCAGGATCATGAACGGCAGCCAGATATAGAGAAACACCAGAAAGCGCCCCAGCCCGGAAGTTGACAGCGTGTTACCGCCCACCGCTGGTAATGTAAGGAACGCTGTCAGCAGTGGTTCCAGCCCCAGATGTTGTAAAAACCACTGCGCCACGCCATCTTTTGCCAGCAATAATGTCCAGGCATAAGCTTTAACAATGTAGCTTGCCCACATCGGCAACATCACCGCAATGTAAAAGAACGCTTTCATTTTCCCGCTGGTATAGCGCGCCATATACCACGCCATTGGAAAAGCCAGAATGGCGCTGGCGATAGTGACTGCCACAGCCATAATCAGCGTGCGGAGAATGATGTCGTAATTCGCCGGATTAAACAGCGCACGGATATTCGCCAGCGTCAGTTCCGGCGTTACCGACATAGTGAAATCGTCAAAAGTATAAAAGCCCTGCCATAACAGCGTTAGCAGCGAGCCGAAATAGACAATGCCAAACCACATTAGCGGGCCAAGCAGCAGTAAAAACAGCCCCAGCCCCGGATTACGCCAGAAGAAACCGGACACCTTACCCAGACCTGGACGTGAAGGTGATTGCAATACATTCATCGCCATTCACCTCTCCTCAACCAGCGGCACCATCACATCACGCGACCAGGAAACCATCACCTGTTGTCCGGGCGTGAGCGTGGCAGGCAGTTCTTCGCCTGTCATATTGGCCTGACTCACAAGCAGTTTTTCACCGCCGTTCAATTTCAGTTCAAAACGTGTTGCCGCGCCCTGATATTGCACCGCCTGGATCGTGCCATTGGCCTGCAGTTCACCAGGGGTGTTGAGGCGGATATGTTCCGGTCGCAGGGCGAAGCTTCCCGTCATGCCACAAAGTTTCTCTGCCATCAGTCCATCAAAAACATTCGATGTACCAACGAACCCGGCAACAAACGGCGTGCGCGGGCGCATATAGAGATCGCGCGGGGAATCGACCTGCTCAATGCGTCCATTATTGAAAACCGCCACACGATCGGACATCGATAACGCTTCGCCCTGATCGTGGGTAACGAAGATAAAAGTGATACCGAGAGACTGTTGCAGCTTTTTCAGTTCCAGTTGCATCTGCTCACGCAATTTGAGATCCAGTGCGCCGAGCGGTTCATCCAACAGCAATACGCGCGGTTCATTCACCAGTGCTCTGGCAATGGCGACTCGCTGACGTTGACCACCAGAAAGCTGTGACGGCTTACCTTGCTGAACAAAACCAAGCGCCACTTTCTCCAGCGCTTCTTGCGCCATTGCGTGCCGCTGCTTTTTATTAACGCCTTTGACCATCAGCCCATAGGCCACGTTGTCAAGAACCGACATATGCGGAAATAGCGCGTAGTCCTGAAAGACGGTATTCACGTCCCGCTCCCACGGTGGCAGATTGCTGGCGGGTTTACCAAAGATAGAGATAGCCCCGCCGGAAAGCTGTTCGAATCCAGCAATCAGGCGCAGGCAGGTGGTTTTGCCGGAGCCGGACGGCCCCAGCATAGAGAAGAACTCACCATCTTTTATCGCAATACTGACGCCATCTACTGCGCGCACGTCACCGTACAACCGCGAGACGTTGTCAAACTCCACTGCGTACGTCATAAAACACCCCAGCGAAGTTAGCGACCGCCCATAATGGCAATGTAATCCTGCGTCCAGCGACTGTAGGGAACAAACTTGCCCCCTTCTGCTATAGGCGTTTTCCAGAAGGCGATTTTGTCGAAATAGTTAAAACCGTTGGTTTCACAACCTTTTTCGCCTAATAACGGACTGGCTTTACACCCTTCCGGCACTACCGGTAACGAGCCAAACCAGGCCGCCACATCACCCTGCACTTTTGGCGTTAATGACCAGTTCATCCATTTGTAGGCGCAAACCGGATGTTTCGCTTCGCTATGTAGCATGGTGGTGTCAGCCCAACCGGTAACGCCCTCTTTCGGGAATACGGTCGCGACAGGCTGGCCTTCGGCTTTCAGGGCGTTGGCCTGATAGGGCCATGCACTGGAAGCAACCACACCCTCGTTTTTGAAATCGCTCATTTGTACGGTAGTGTCATGCCAGTAGCGATGGATCAAACTATGTTGATCGCGCAGCACTTTCAGCACCGCCTGGTACTGTTCTTCGGTGAGTTGATACGGATCGCTGATGCCCAACTGCGGCTGAGTGGCTTTAACGAACAACGCAGCGTCCGCAATGTAGATAGGGCCATCATAAGCCTGAACGCGGCCTTTATTGCTCTTGCCGTCCGGCAGATTCTGCTCAACAAAAACCACTTGCCAGCTATCCGGCGGCGTCGGGAAGGTTTTAGTGTTGTACATCAGCAGGTTCGGCCCCCATTGGTAAGGTGTGCCGTAAACTTTGCCGCCAACGTTAAACCAGTCGCCTTTAACCACGCGCGGATCGAGCGCTTTCCAGTTGGGAATCAAGGCGGTATTAATCGGCTGCACGCGTTTGCCCATAATCAAACGCAGCGAGGCATCGCCAGATGCCGTAACCAGATCGTAACCCCCTTTGGCCATCAGACTGACCATTTCATCGGATGTCGCGGCGGTTTTCACATTCACCGCGCAGCCTGTCTCTTTTTCGAATTGCGTTACCCAGTCGTATTGTTTATCAGTTTGTCCGCGTTCGATGTATCCCGGCCAGGCGATAATATCCAGTCTCCCTTCCGGTTTATCTAAATTGGTAGGTGGTTCGGCGGCGTGAGCGGTCATTATTGTCATGCTGAGCGCACACAGGCTGCTGCGGGCAAATGTCTTGCTCATAAGGTCTTACTCCTGTCGTAATTAATTGTTCAGCCGCCGTGCCGTAAAAATATCTCCTTGTTTAACCATAGACGGCGGCTTGCAGGCACACCTTCGCCCCTGAGAAAATTTAATCAGGTTGTGAGCTACCGCGCATTATGCCGTCTGTAAGGTTATCTTCTGGAGTATAGACAAGGAGTTAGGAAATATGACTGCTATTCGAAATTCATATTACTTAACCTGAGAGGAATTAAATTAAACGCTATTACAGTCGTTCTTGAATAAGTTTGCCTAATTGTTTAACCGCCTGTTCTTCGCGCTCGCCCCACTGCCACGCGGTATTAAAACGGAAAAAACGTGACCAGTTTTCACCGGTAGAAAACATTTTACCCGGCGCAATACTGATATGATGCGTCAGTGCTGCCAGGCTTAATTCGCCCGCATCTAACGGCGCGGGGAGCTCCAGCCAGAGAAAATAACCGCTGTCATTATGATGAATTTTCACTTCCGCAGGCAGATAACGCAGCAGTGCCTGCCAGGCACGTTGTTTACGCTCCGCAAGCTGGCGACGCAAGCGACGAAGATGGGCGTCGTATCGGCGCGTGGAAAGGTAATCCACAAGTGCAAGCTGCATCGGTGAGCTGGTGGAAAGCGTACTCATCAACTGCAAGCGTTGAATTTTACGTGCATGTTTTCCGGCGGCGACCCAACCAATACGAAAACCAGGCACCAGACATTTCGAAAACGAAGAGCAATACAAAACGCCATCGTGGCGATCCCACGCTTTCGCAGGCAGCGGTTTTTCCCGTCCAAAATAAAGTTCGCTGTACACGTCATCTTCAATCAGCGTTACGTTGTACTGATTGAGCAACGCTACCAGCCTCGCTTTTTTCTGCGGCGTTAAGGTAAATCCGAGTGGATTCTGGCTATTAGTCATCAGCCAGCACGCTTTCACCGGATACTCCTGCAACGCCAGTTCCAGCGCCTTGAGATCAATCCCTTCTTTAACGTCCGTCGCCACCGATAACGCCTTCAGCCGTAACCGCTCCAGCGCCTGCAACGCGCCGTAGAAACAAGGATTCTCTACTATCACCCAATCGCCCGGTTCAGTGACCGCTTGTAAACTGAGGTTTAATGCCTCTAACGCCCCGGCGGTAATGACAATTTCATCAGGAGAAATAGTGATGCCCTGTAAGGCATAGCGACGAGCAATAGCCTGACGCAGTTCTGCGTTTCCTGGCGGTAAGTTTTCAATCACGCTCATCGCCGTGGCGGTTTTGCTTACCTGCGCCAGCGAGCGGTTTAGTTGTTGGAGGGGGAAAAGTCGCGGGTCGGGAAAGGCCGAGGCAAACGGAACTACCGACGGATCGCGACTGGCCTGCAACATATCAAAAATATAGGTGTTGATATCGACTGCTTCATCTCGAGTGACAGGAATGACTGGCGCTTTCGGCATTTTTATTGCCTGTGGCGCAACGTAATAACCCGACTGCGGTCGAGCGATAATATGTCCCTGACTTTCGAGCAACTGATAGGCATGGCTGACAGTCATAAAGCTCATGCCAGAAAGCGCCACCTGGTCACGCAACGAAGGCAAACGATCGCCAGGTTGCCAGATACCCGACGCAATCTGCTCGCGTAATTGTTCTGCAAGCTGCTGGTATTTTTTCATTATCGAATCGTAATTATGTGCAGATGATTCGGCAGTCTATATCAGTTGTTAAAAATGACAACTTTTCGTTAACTGTAATTAAACCATCACCAGCGATAACTCTTTGCCAAGCGCCTTTGCCGCGAGCTGGACGGCGTCGATTTTTGTCGCATGGTGCAAATTAAATAGGCGAGTAATCTCCTGTTTAGGTTTGCCAATTCGTCTGGCTAACTCTTGCTGAGTGATTTCTGACTGTAAAAAAGCATTTAACAGCAATACTTTAGAGGCGATACTTAAAGGCACTTCAATAAAGTGATCGTTGTTAGTTAATGGCGAAGGCAACGGGATTAGCTCATTATCTTCAAAATAAAAATCAAATGCGGTCAGTAAAGCATCTTTTGCCGCTTCCATCGCTTCAGCAACTGTTTCGCCCTGGGTCAACGCTTCAGGGATATCCACAAAAGAAACCATATAACCGCCTTCCGGCGCGGGTGTAAGAGTGACGGGATAACGCATAATTTCGACTGTCTCTCGCATGTCATTAACCTTTTTAATTGGCGATTAACTCAAACCGAGTTGCTTCAGGATTGCTTTACGCAATGGTTCTTTTATCTCATCACTGGGGTGACGCGGCATGACACTGCGTCGCCCTTGAAACCTGAGTTTCAAATGGTTGCTGCCATTCGCCACATCGACGCCCTGAGATTCGAGCCAACGTCTGAACTCGCTTTGTTTCACATCGCCTCCCTGCCGCTGAGTATATCAACAAAGTAAACATTAGTGTTTACCTCCGTGTGTAATTTGCTCGAAAATAGAACTAAATCGCCGCAACGGCAGAATGCAATGCAAAATCAGGAAGGAAGATTCCATAATTTCTTTGCGCTAATTTGCAAAACTGAATAATAACCTAAAGAAACTATCGGCATCATAGCGGTAAAAGGTAAGAAAAAGGTGGCAGGATGTTTACGAAGGCGTTATCGGTTGTCTTATTAACGTGTGCGCTGTTCTCAGGACAACTCATGGCAGGGCACAAAGGACATGAATTTATGTGGGTAAAGAATGTGGATCATCAGCTACGTCATGAAGCGGACAGCGATGAATTGCGTGCCGTGGCGGAAGAGTCGGCGGAAGGTTTGCGCGAGCATTTTTACTGGCAAAAATCGCGCAAACCAGAAGCGGGACAACGTTGAGTCATTTATTGCCGGATGCGGCGTGACGCCTTACCCGGCCAACAATATTATGCAGATTCAATAAGTTGTGAGTAACCAGAAAACTGGCGTTTTACCCTTTTCGCTTCGGCAATGTTTTCAGCAGCTCATTCGGACTTACGGAGGCGACAACACTTCCCGGTAACGGCATTTTCAGAATGTGATTTTTAATTTTGCCGATGACGTGCATCTCACATGGGCGACAATCGAACTTTAGCGTTAATACTTCATCGCCATTAACCAGTTGCATTGGCGTCGCCTTCCAGCTTTTGATATTGCCTTTCGCCTGTTTTGGGCACAGATTAAAGGCAAAGCGCAGACAATGCTTGGTGATCATCACCGGGACTTCGCCCTTCTCTTCATGTGCCTCATACGCCGCGTCAATCAGCTGCACACCATAGCGATGATAAAATTCACGCGCTTTCTGGTTGTAAACGTTCGCGAGGAAACTCAGATGCGTTTGCGGATAAACCGGCGCAGGATCAGCAACCGGTTTACGGCTGCCGCGCTGGTAACTGGCAAGACGCGCAGCATCCAGCATTTCGGCGGCTTCACGGCGGAACTGGTTTAACAGACTGTTTGGTACAAACCGCGCACCAGGCAGGTTAATTTGCACATCGCGGGCGTAATAGATGGTTTGCCCCAGTTTTGCCAGACCATCCTTTAGATTGTTCATTGCTTTTTCGGCGTTATTGGCTTCGTCGAAATGCCCGTCCAGCGTATGCGTGACGCTGACGCCCTCTTCACTGGTCAGGGTCAGAATCAGTTGTTCCTGCCATCCGCCCAGTTCAATGTCTACCGCTACGCGACGTTCGCTGGATGTTTTGGTCAACGCCTGCTGCCAGTTATGGTCCAGATTACGATTAAGCGGATGATGCGGACGAATTTTGTGCAAATCTGCTGGCATTTCATTGGGCCAGACGCGGTACTGATTTTCTCCGGTTTTCTCGACCGTATTGGCACGAAAACCGACGACTTCACGTTTAATCATCACGTTCAGGCCATCACCATTTGCCAGTGGCTCGGTGACGGCAACATCGAGATGATCTTTCGCCACTTTCAATACTTCACCCACCGGCAGGCCGATAAATTTCGGCGAATCGAACGCGCCGATATCCCCTTTACGGGCATTCACAAAATAATCTGTGCTACCACGGTGGAAAGTCTTTTCCGTCGATGGAACAAAGAAATGTTCAGTACGACCTGATGAAGCACGCGCCAGATCGCCACGTTCTTCAATAATGGCATCCAGCATCTGGCGATAATGGGCGGTGATATTCTTCACGTAGCTCATATCTTTGTAGCGCCCTTCAATCTTGAAGGAGCGTACGCCAGCATCAATCAGCGCGCCGAGGTTGGCAGTCTGATCGTTATCTTTCATCGACAGCAGATGTTTTTCATAGGAAACCACCCGCCCCTGATCGTCTTTCAATGTGTATGGCAAACGGCACGCCTGCGAGCAATCGCCACGGTTGGCGCTACGCCCTGTTTGCGCATGAGAAATGTAGCACTGACCCGAATAGGCCACGCACAGTGCGCCATGAATAAAGAATTCAATGGTCGCGTCCGTGGCCTGGTGAATCGCGCGGATCTGCTCAAGATTCAGCTCTCGCGCCAGCACAATCTGCGTAAAGCCAACATCAGAGAGGAACTTCGCTTTTTCTACTGTGCGAATATCGCACTGCGTACTGGCGTGCAGTTCAATCGGCGGAATATCAAGTTCCAGAATCCCCATATCCTGAACAATCAGCGCATCGACGCCGGTCTGGTAGAGGTCAGTAATCAGCCGTTGCGCGGGTTCCAGCTCATCATCATGCAAAATGGTGTTAAGCGTGACGAAAATTTTTGCACCATAACGATGGGCAAATGGCACCAGTTCGGCAATATCTTTCAGGCTATTACTGGCATTATGACGAGCACCAAAACCAGGGCCGCCGATATAAACAGCATCGGCACCGTGCAAAATAGCTTCGCGGGCAATGGCGGCATCGCGTGCCGGACTTAACAGTTCAAGACGATGAGAAGATACGGTCACTTTCTTATCCAGTAGCTGAAAAATGGCGGCTATTTTAGCCACAAGCGCGACGTTGCGAAATAGTTTTCCCGCTTAACTGCGCGGGTAATGGATGAGGGAATGAAAATGTACGGTTTGCTCCCCTCCATTACGATAGACATGCGTGACGTCTGCAGCAAATCGAGCGCCTTCCCCACAATTAAGGCTCTGCCATTCACCATCAACGCACAGATCAAGTTGCCCATCAATGACGACAACATGTTCGATTACTCCCTTCTCATGGGGCGTCGATTCACTTATTGCACCAGGTGCCATCTGAATCGAGAAGTGTTCAAAGCAGAGTTGTGGATCATAAGGAAACAGCGAAGTGATCACCATCGCCTGCTGTTGCGGATCATAAACTGAAGGCGTAGCGGACTGCGGCGGAGAAATAAATGTCGAAAATGGCACGTTCAACCCGGTGGCAATTTTCCATAATGTCGCGACCGTCGGGCTGGACTCATTACGCTCAATCTGCCCTAACATCGCTTTAGAAACGCCCGTCGCTTCTGCCAGTCGCGAAAGACTCCAGCCGCGCTGCTGACGTAGCTGTTTAAGTGTGGTGGATAAAAAGCGAGTGAGATTTTCCATGTGACTCCTCCGGCAAAGCGGAAGTTTATCACTTGTGCGTTATAACGGACAAATGCTACGGTACCTGTACGCTATAACGCACGAGGTGACCATGCGTCTGTTTTCTATTCCTCCACCCACGCTACTGGCGGGGTTTCTGGCGGTATTAATTGGCTACGCCAGTTCAGCGGCAATAATCTGGCAAGCAGCGATTGTCGCCGGAGCCACCACTGCACAAATCTCTGGCTGGATGACGGCGCTGGGGCTGGCAATGGGCGTCAGTACGCTGGCTCTGACATTATGGTATCGCGTACCTGTTCTCACCGCATGGTCAACGCCTGGCGCGGCTTTGTTGGTCACCGGATTACAGGGACTAACACTTAACGAAGCCATCGGCGTTTTTATTGTCACCAACGCGTTAATAGTCCTCTGCGGCATAACGGGACTCTTTGCTCGTCTGATGCGCATTATTCCACACTCGCTTGCGGCGGCAATGCTTGCCGGGATTTTATTACGCTTTGGTTTACAGGCGTTTGCCAGTCTGGATGGTCAATTTACGTTGTGTGGCAGTATGTTGCTGGTATGGCTGGCAACCAGGGCCGTTGCGCCGCGCTATGCGGTAATTGCCGCGATGATTATTGGGATCGTGATCGTTATCGCGCAAGGTGACGTTGTCACAACTGATGTTGTCTTTAAACCCGTTCTCCCCACTTATATTACCCCTGATTTTTCGTTTGCTCACAGTCTGAGCGTTGCACTCCCCCTTTTTCTGGTGACGATGGCATCGCAAAACGCTCCAGGTATCGCAGCAATGAAAGCAGCCGGGTATTCGGCTCCTGTTTCGCCGTTGATTGTGTTTACTGGATTGCTGGCGCTTGTTTTTTCCCCTTTCGGCGTTTATTCCGTCGGTATTGCGGCAATCACCGCGGCTATTTGTCAAAGCCCGGAAGCGCATCCGGATAAAGATCAACGTTGGCTGGCAGCTGCCGTTGCAGGCATTTTTTATTTGCTCGCAGGTCTGTTTGGTAGTGCCATTACCGGGATGATGGCTGCCCTGCCCGTAAGTTGGATCCAGATGCTCGCAGGTCTGGCGCTGTTAAGTACTATTGGCGGCAGTTTGTATCAGGCGCTGCATAATGAGCGTGAGCGCGACGCGGCGGTGGTGGCATTTCTGGTAACGGCAAGTGGATTGACGCTGTTCGGGATTGGTTCTGCGTTTTGGGGATTAATTGCCGGAGGCGTTTGTTACGTGGTGTTGAATTTAATCGCTGACAGAAACCGATGATAAAAAGCGCCATCTAACGATGGCGCGACTGGAATTACTTTTTGTTAACGTCAAACATGGTGGCATCGGTCGCCATGTCATCAATAACTTGTTTAATATTTTCGAAAGCCATTGGCGTACTTTCGTTATTCAGGTCTTTCCCTTCGCCCTGACGAACGACTTTGATAACCGGTTTATTAGTCGCTGCATCAATCAGCTCACCTTCAAAATAGAGGCGAGTATCCATGGTACGGTGGCCTGTAGCCATTTGCGTCCCCGCAACCACTAATGCAACAGGAACCACTTCATAGAATTGCAGCCCTTCTTTGCTGGTATCTACGCCGGTAATGGCCCCACGGAAAATCAGACTACGCGGCCCAGCGGTGGTAACCAGTGGTTTACGCTGCGCTATCGCTTCTTTCATTTCGGTGTTGGTATAGTTCAAAATTTTATCCAGAACTTTCTGCCCTACCTGGGTAGAAGGTTTTGGCACCGGATAATAAGTGATTGGGTTCCAGACGATGCTGTCATATTTGCTTTGATCAAAACTCGGGTCTACCCAACGTAAAACAGGTTTACCTGTTGCTGAGGTTGTTTCTTTTAAATCAGAGTAATTGTTTAAAAAACCAGAATATTTATCTGGCTGGGTGATTTTAGAGGCACAACCAGACAGAGCCAACAAGCCGCATAAAGCTGCAACTTTCGCAATTGATGTGGTACGCATGAATAGTTTCCTGAGATGATTATATTACTTTCTAAGTTATAGCAAAAAGCGCCGCTTCGTGTTGTGGCAAAAAAAGTGTTGGTGAAAATAAATTTTTCAGCCCCTTTTCAGACGACATAGTCAATGCCGAAAAAGGGGCTAAGTCAATCATCAGTAGTTAAATTTCAGTAAGTTAAGCGGCTAAAAAACTTCGACTACTGTGATTAATTTCACATCCCTTCGATAAAAAATATGCTTACCGAAAAGAAGAACAGTAAACCATCTCAGCGTGGGGAATTTTCACGCGCTTTGTTCTTACCGGGTCATTTTTTACGTGCCAGCATCGTGGCGAAACGCAGTTTAATACGATTACCGTTGGCGTCGGTGCGGTGCAGCTCGCCGACGTCTTCATTGTATTTCACCATCTCCCAGCCTTCGTAATATCGACGTAATTCCCCCTCTTTGAAGGCAAACGGGAAGCCGACGGTACATGGATAATCAGCGGTATCCATCGCCGCCACAATCAGGTTGTAACCGCCAGGTTTAGTGCAACGTTGCATATTGGCAATCAGCCCTGGGATGGTTTTAGCCTCAAGGAACATCAGCACCACAGTCGAAAGAATAAAATCGTATTGCCCATCAAACGTGAGGTTATTCAGATCAACGACCCGGGTGTGTAAATTATCCAGATTTTCAATGGATTTAATGCGCTCGACGTTGGCGATACTCATGGCATTTTTATCCCATGCGTCAACATCATAACCATTGGCTGCCAGGTAAAGACTATTACGACCATTGCCACAGCCCAGATCCAGCGTTTTACCCGGTTTAACCACTTTCACCGCTTCCAGCACTTCAGAGTGTGTGCGGGTTAATTCATATTTATCAGTAAAATAGTTTTCATCACGAATGATCATTCTTTGTCCTCTGCTTTCATTAAAACGGCGCGCTCGGTTCTGACTAACAATTTTCCCTGCATCAGAAGCGCAAAAGTACGGATGAGCAGTATTGCAATAATAAAATTGGTAAAGATAAACAGCGGCACCGCCAGCGTATGGAAAAATCCATTATCGCTGCCACTCCCCAGATGCAAACCGGTGGTTGCCAGTGCAGATACGCCGAACGAGAAACTCCAGAATGAAGCATTAAATGGCTGGGAGAGATACCATGGCATCAGACGTAGCATAAACAGCAGTTGCAGCAGTCCATAACCGAAAAGCATTTTCGCCAGCGTGTCACCCTCGCCGCCGTTGACGCTCAGCCAGGCACTACAGGCCACCAGTGCAGGAGCGAGCTGAATGCCGAGTGAGGTCCGCAGTGCCGTGGGTAATTCTCCCGAACTGCGCAGACGCTGCAAGATCACAGGTTCAAGGCTTAGCCATGAGAAAACGCCTGCGCCTAAAAACACCAGACCTGCGTCGGTGTAGCCCAACGCACCACAGGCCATTGCGCTGATAAAGTTGTTGGCAACTGTCGGCAGATACAGTCCAGGCGTGGTAGCTTCTTCAGGATGAGATCCGCGCCATAATCCCGCAGTTTGCCAGGCGGCATAAGCCAACTGTACAACGACACCAAAACTGAACAGGCATACCGCCAGTGGGCGAAACCACGGAACAAAACCAATCGCCACCAGCATCGTCGTTGCCGGAAACAAACTCACAAAACTGCTCAGCACTGGATGGCGAACTTCCGCCAGCACGCTATGCGGAAAGCGTATGAGTCGGGTAATAAATGCGCTAGTCAATAATCCCCAGATGATCATCGCCAGAATCACCAGCCCATCCCCTAACCAGTGGCTGACCTGCCAAACCTGGCTGGCATAGCGCCAGGCAAATCCCATCCCTATCGTCCCCAACACAATACCAAAGTAGCCTGCCGGCAAATTGAGCACTTTATCGCTCTGCATCTTCTTACTCATTTTGTTTAATATATAAAGTATATTTGAAATGCATTTTATGGAATTTTCTCGAGCATAGCCAGAGCCGCAGAATTTGCTACGGTTATAGTAAGTCACCTGTGGGAAAACGCTATGCGCAAATATCGTCTAAGTGAAGAACAGCGAGCCTTTAGTTATCAGGATGATGGCACTAAAAAAAGTGTGTTATTACGGCAAATTATCGCCATGAGCGATTTTAACGATGTGATAGCAGGAACCGCTGGCGGCTGGATCGATCGCGAAACGGTGTTAGCACAGGAAGGAAATTGCTGGATTTACGACCAGAATGCTATTGCGTTCGGCGGAACGGTGATTTCCGGTAATACGCGTATCACCGGCACCAGCGTGCTGTGGGGAGAGGTTTACGCAACGGATAACGTCTGGATCGATAATAGTGAAATCAGCCAGGGTGCATATATAAGTGACAGTGTCACCATTCATGACTCATTAGTTTACGGGCAATGTAGAATATTTGGTCACGCCTTAATTGATCAACATTCTATGATCGTCGCCGCGCAAGGCTTAACCTCCGACCATCAACTCCTGCTACAAATTTATGATCGCGCAAGGGTTAGCGCCTCGCGTATTGTCCACCAGGCACAAATTTATGGCGATGCCGTCGTCCGGTATGCTTTTATTGAACATCGCGCCGAAGTTTTTGATTTTGCCAGTATTGAAGGTAATGAAGAGAACAACGTCTGGCTATGCGATTGCGCTAAAGTTTACGGTCACGCGCAGGTGAAAGCTGGCATAGAAGAAGATGCCATTCCGACGATTCATTACAGTTCACAGGTGGCGGAATATGCCATTGTGGAAGGTAATTGTGTGTTAAAACATCATGTCTTGATTGGCGGAAATGCCGTGGTACGTGGCGGACCGATTCTGCTCGACGAGCACGTTGTAATACAAGGTGAGAGCCGTATTACAGGTGCGGTGATAATTGAAAACCATGTGGAGTTAACTGACCACGCCGTCATTGAAGCCTTTGATGGCGACACGGTTCATGTCCGTGGTCCAAAAGTCATTAACGGCGAAGAGCGCATTACGCGAACGCCGCTGGCAGGGTTATTCTGAATCGATAATACGCGCGTATAAGTTCACATCATCATAGGCATCATTCAGAAACTCAGCCTGTTTCAGGCAACCTTCAAGGATAAAACCATTGCGCAAAGCGACCTGGTTGCTTTGCGCATTATCCATCCGACATTTGATCACGAAGCGTCTAAGTTCACCAGACTGAGCGTAATGATGAATCATTGCCTGCAGCGCCTGAGAAATGATCCCCTGCCCCTGATGAGATTCGTCCAGCCAGTAGCCGATTTCAGCGGTTTTATTCAGTGGTTCAATACGATTAAACGAGATAACGCCGATAAGTTCATCTTCTTTGAAAATCATGAACATTTTGGCATATCCGCGTTGATGCAACATTACATTGCCCTGCACCGTTTTTCGCGTGTCCTCTTCACTTTGAACAAACTGCGGCCAGTTTAGCGACTGCTGTAACCAGGTTCTATTTTTACAGATTAACTGATAAAGAGGTGTGACATGACTTTCTGCAACAGCATGTAATTCAAGTGATTCACTTACTTTTATCGTTTCAGCCATCTTATCTCCAGTCAATCCATGCAGTTGTTAAAAAAGCCGCCTGGCTGGCGGCTTAGGAAAGTTTACACCTCTTTGACGCTCTCCTGCTGCAGGATTTTGAGCATCTCATCTTTTAACTGTAGCTTTTGTTTTTTCATGCGGACCACTTCCGCATTGTACCCTCGACCGTCGGAACCTTCCTTTCTGGCAATTTCATGATCAAGTTTATTGTGTTTATCGAACAAGGACATAAAGCGAGGATTTTCGTTTTTCAGACGGGATATTAAATCTCGGTATTCTGGAAACATACGCACTCCCTGTTAGTGGCTGACAAGGTGTATCTGAAATACACACCATCAGATTACTCATTTAACTTAGGGAAAAATGCGAGCGGGATCGTGTTTAACCAGACGGCACCTCCCGAAGAAGGTGCCGAAGAAAAAACAATTAACTCATCACGCGGTCGTCAACATACTGACGTTTATCGGGCGCTGGCGGGAAATACTGATAGAGCCATGTTTCACTGATAGCGTCGCCCTGACAACGCAGATACATCCGCATATCGACCGGATCAGTGGAGTCCGAAGTCGGATACCAGTCAAACTGAATACGATAACCATCAATGGGTTCAATATAGAGAATTTCGATTTGCTTCGCTTCCCCACTGGAAAGCGTAATCACCGGCTCAATGCCTTTTGGTGCGGCAGCTTTCAGATCACCACCAACGAAATCGACGGCAAAACGACGCGCCCATTTTTCGGGATAGTGTTCACCAGGCGCCCAACCTTCCGGGAAACCGCCCATGCCGGTACGCGTCGCCATAACGCGCGCTAATGGGCAATGAACAGGCGGTTGCGCACTCCAGTACAGACGATACTGGAATGCAAACTCATCACCCGCTTTTACAGTTTTTTCTGGCTGCCAGAAGCAGACAATGTTATCCAGCGTTTCGCCCGTTGTTGGGATTTCCATCAGGCCGATGGTGCCCTTACCCCACTTGTTACGCGGTTCCACCCACAGACTTGGGCGTTTGTTATACCAGCCCATAATGTCCTGATAATGAGAGAAATCACGATCCAGTTGCAATAAACCAAACCCTTTCGGGTTGTTGTCGGTGTAAGCATTGAACTGCAATTTTTGCGGATTATTCAGCGGACGGCAAATCCACTCGCCGTTGCCCCGCCACATGGACAGACGATCAGAGTCATGGATTTGCGGATGAATGGTGTCGCACATCCGACGTTCATTAGTGCCGCAGCTGAACATGCTGGTCATCGGCGCAATGCCCAGCTGTTTAATGTCTTTGCGCGCATACAGGTGATTTTCCACATCCATAATCACCTGACTTTTCTCACAATGGATAGTGAACTTATAGGCACCAGTAATGCTGGCGCTATCGAGCAACGCATAAACGGTAAAGGTGGTTGCCCCCGGTTTTACCGTATCAAACCAGAAGGCGGTAAAGTCGGGGAACTCTTCTTTACTGTCGGTGTAAGTGTCGATCGCCAGGCCGCGAGCCGACAAACCGTATTGATATGTATCATCAACCGCGCGGAAATAACTCGCGCCAAGGAATGATACGACATCACGGCGCGCCAGTTCGGGGGCTTTAAACACGCGAAAACCGGCAAAGCCGAGATCGCTTTGCCCTTCTAATTGTTTGGTATCAACACCCGCATCGTTGTATTTGAACAACTCCGGGCGAAAGTGAATTTCACGCGCCAGATGTGTTGCGGGATCAACAGAAAACATACGAACGCGGCGACGGAAACCCATTCCCATATGGAAGAACTGAGCGTCCAGTTGACGGTTCTCAACGTTATGCCAGAGCGATTTTTCGGCGTCGTATTGAATACTGTTATAAGCCTGCGGCGTCATTGTCGCCAGAGTGTCAGGTAACGGACGCGGCGCACCACGCCACGCGGTTTGCGCTAAGTCGTGCGCCATTGACTGTAGAATGGAGAAGTCAAAACGCTGGGTTTGCCCGTCGGCAATATCAGAATCTGCCGCGAATGCCGCCTGAGAAAAAAGAGAAGCAATGCCGCTGGTACCGCACACGGCGGCCATAGCCATTGAACCTTTAATAAATCGTCTACGATCCATACCTGAAAGTGAGTCCTTCTGGTGTTGTGAATGGTCCCGCGCTGGTCGTTTTCAGCGGCAAGAAAGTGCTTATTTATGACCGCTCACTCTAGACAATATTTATTAATAATCCAATTGTTGAACTCAGAGAATATGCATTAATCGGCAATTTTTTTATGTCGATGGGATGAGCCTGATTCGTTTGTAAAATCAGGCAAATTTTTGCAAAGGCGGATGGTCAGAATTTAAAGCAAACCACAGCGACGTTTACTGCGTTCTTCCGCTTCCTGATAAAGCTGGAACTCATCCAAAACCGGGCAACCCAACGCCTGCTCAAATGTTTCGCGACTGGCATTACCGTGACTGCGTGCCTGCGTTTCATTACCCAGATTTGACTGGAAGATCCCCGCCGCGCTAACGGGCAAGAAATCTTCATAGGTAATGGGTTGCGCCACTACCCAACCACGTTCAATTAAGGGCTGTGGATCGTCTCCGGGATGAATCGCCTGACGATGCGCCTCACCCGAAGGCGTCAGACGGTACCGGAACCATGCCAGCCCTTGCTGACGCATTAAAAACTCACTGTCAGGAAAAGCGCGGAAGGTTTCCTGTAAATGCATTTGGTGAGTGAGATTATCCTGCCCGGTTCCAGCGTTCCGCAGTAGATCATCATACAGTTGTCGTCCTTTCGGCGTTAATGCCACGCCACGCTGCTCTATTTCACCAAAGCGCGCGGTATGCGTGCCCTGTTTCTGCCCTGCAAACAACACCGTCTCTTCCAGTGCTTTAAAGCTGGTCTGGCGTAGTAAAATAGGTACCTCGCGGCGCGGCGGCCCTTCGATCAGAATTTTGGGTTCAATCCCGCATTCAGGCATCATCGACTGCACCCGGTCAATATCCAGCGTGCGTGGCGTCAGGTGGTTGATATGGCATCCAGGAAAACAGACCACATCAGCAATCAGCCGATGTTCGTTATGCAAGGCGCGATAGGTTACTTCATCCACCGTTGCTGACTGGTGCCAGCGAAACGTTTCCAGGGCTTCCTGCACAAACTCCTGTGCCTGTGTTTCGTTAAAACCGCCCCGCTGCTCATATTCCTCTAACAGTTGTCGACAACGTGGGGTGAAGATATCGCGCTGACGCAGAATCTCCGCCGCTTTCTGGCGCAAAAATTCGTTCTCGATAAGCTCAAGGCGGAGTAATGAGGTAAAAATGCGGAAGGGATTACGCGCCAGAGAAGCATCATCAATGGGCCGAAATGCTGTGGAATGTACCGGCACTCCCGCCTGCGAGAGATCGTAATAGCTCACCGGGTACATCCCCATAATGGCAAACATCCGCCGAAGAGTAGCAAGCTCTTGTGCAGTCCCAACGCGAATTGCCCCATGACGTTCAACATTCAGTCGCGCCAGCTCGTCTGCATTTACCATTTTTTCGTGCAGTTGAGGATTGTTTTCCAGCACAGCCAGATTCACATCAGCTACCAGTTCCAGCAGCGTGCCGTACTGCGGAACTTCTTGCTGGTACATGGCTGACATTGCCTGCGAAAACTGTTCCCGAATCTCATCCGCCGTGATGCTGTTCGCCATAATGTCTGCCTCCAGTGGTCAGTAATCTGGAGTGTAGGTAACCGCATTCACTCTGGCGGGAAGAATTTGCAAACTGTGATCTCGCCGCGAAAACATCAATATTATCCATTTTGCTGTAACATAATTGCTTTAATTGTTAATAATATTTTGCAATCAAGTTATCATAATCAAACAACTTCACTTGTCAGCGACACCGCTTCGTTTTTAACATCGCTTATGGAAAAAAATAGTCTGTTTAGTCAGCGCATCCGTCTGCGCCACCTTCATACATTCGTAGCTGTCGCACAACAAGGAACTTTGGGGCGCGCGGCTGAAACCCTTAATTTGAGTCAACCTGCGCTCTCTAAGACATTGAATGAACTGGAGCAGCTGACGGGCGCTCGCTTGTTTGAGCGTGGTCGTCAGGGGGCGCAACTTACCTTACCCGGCGAACAATTTTTAACGCATGCAGTCAGAGTTCTTGACGCCATCAACACTGCCGGACAGTCGCTTCATCGTAAAGAAGGTCTTAATAATGATGTCGTCAGGGTTGGTGCACTACCTACTGCGGCACTGGGGATATTACCTTCGGTTATAGGTCAGTTTCATCAGCAACAAAAAGAGACGACCTTGCAAGTTGCGACAATGAGTAACCCTATGATTCTGGCAGGTTTAAAAACCGGGGAAATCGATATCGGCATTGGTCGGATGTCAGATCCTGAACTGATGACCGGGCTTAATTACGAACTGCTGTTTCTTGAATCGCTGAAGCTGGTTGTCCGCCCTAATCACCCGCTACTTCAGGAGAACGTAACGCTAAGCCGGGTGCTGGAATGGCCGGTTGTTGTATCACCAGAAGGCACTGCGCCACGCCAGCATTCAGATGCATTAGTGCAGAGCCAGGGCTGTAAAATTCCTTCGGGCTGTATCGAAACACTGTCTGCTTCTCTATCTCGTCAACTTACGGTTGAATACGACTACGTGTGGTTTGTCCCTTCTGGCGCTGTAAAAGACGACCTGCGTCATGCCACGCTGGTGGCCCTACCTGTTCCGGGTCATGGTGCAGGCGAACCGATTGGAATACTGACCCGCGTAGATGCAACGTACTCTTCTGGTTGCCAGTTGATGATTAACGCTATTCGAAAATCAATGCCGTTCTGAAAGGTGAAGGGATCTGTCGATCCCTCCTTAAACATTTTCACACTGTAGCGAAACTAACTGGTTCACCAGCTCCGCGAGGTACTGCCGACACGGAATGTTTGTTCAGACGAAATACGTCCACCGCCTCAGCTAATCGTGCCGCCTGTTCTTCAAGGGACACCGCCGCCGCTGAGGCCTCTTCTACCAGAGAAGCATTCTGTTGCGTCACCTTATCCATTTCAGAAATCGCCTGGCTAACCTGCGTTATGCCCCTACTTTGCTCATCCGAGGCGGCGGCAATTTCCTGCATGATATGTGTGACACTCGCGACGGCATCAACAATAGTGCTCATGGTTTTCCCGGCCGTGGCCACCTCATCCGATCCCAGGTCAATTAACCTGACTGATTCACTGATCAAGCCTTCAATCTCTTTCGCCGCCTGAGCGCTGCGGCTTGCGAGTGTCCGTACTTCGCTGGCGACAACGGCAAATCCACGCCCTTGCTCACCCGCTCGCGCGGCTTCAACGGCAGCATTCAGTGCCAGAATATTCGTCTGGAAAGCAATACTGTTGATGACGGCGGTGATCTCAGAAATTTTCTTCGAACTCGTGGAGATAGCGCCCATCGTTTTTACTACACCGGAAACCGTCTGCCCGCCATTGCAGGCTTTAATAGAAGCCTCTTGCGCCAGTTTGCTGGCATGATGCGCGTTATCTGCATTCTGTTTCACCGTCGCAGTAAGTTGCTCCATGCTGGCGGCAGTTTGTTCGATAGCCGCCGCTTGTTCTTCGGTGCGAGATGACAGGTCCGCATTGCCAGCTGAAATTTCGCTGGTGCCACGATAAATCTCTTCCGCACCCTGTCGAACAGTCCCTACTGTCATCCCCAGTGAATGCTGCATTTGCTGTAAATGACGACTTAAGCGACCGATTTCATTACGACCCGCCGGTTCATCATTCATCGTCAGATCGCCACTGGCGATTTTTTCAATCCGTTGTGCGGCATGTTGCAGTGGACGAATGACGATCCGACGTAGCACCATAAATGTTATCAGCGTCATGACCAGGGCAAGCACAAACGCGCCAATCATGAACATCCCTCCCAGGCGGGTGCGCTGATGGGCCAGTTCCGCCAGTTGGTTGGCTCTGGTGCTACGTATCTTAACGGCTTTGCTCAAAATATCGGTATAAGCATTATCCAGCGGTCGGATTTGCTCACTTTCATGATTGATAATCGCTTCAAACATGCCATTTTTGGCATATTTCAACATCGGTTGCATACCCGTGATATAAGCCTGGAAGCGTTGATTTAATTCAGTGTCAAGGGCTTCATCAGCAGGTGTTTTCACCGACCGATTCTGATAAGCACGATAACCTTGCTGCGACTGTTTAATCTCCGATTCGGCTTGCGCAATATTTCGCTTCATTGCTTCCATTTCAGCAATACGACTCGCAGCACCAGCCTGAATCATATTGATCCGGGCTGAACGCAAAAAATCTGAACTGTTCGCTAACCCGGTCCGAATCTCAATCTCCGCAGTAACATCACGCTGATCGCGATCGGCCTGCCAGAGGAAATAGCCAGCCAGAGCTGAACTTAATGCGAATAGAACTAAGATACCGCCAAGAATGCAGGCAAATAACGGAACCAGCCTGATGTGATGCAAAAAACCTAATCGCTGTGAGGGAGTTGTATTCATTACCGTTGTCTCTCGTCCAGGTTTACTCCTGATAGAAAGTCATCGGCACTTGACGATAATTACTTATGACCAAAAACCTCTTTGCGTCACATTTTTACAACAATTATTGTAGAGAAATTAATGCTATTGGAATGAAGAGAGTAACGAATGGCTAAACTGGCTAACCCGAATGACGAAAAATTCTGGAAAACAGCACGCAATTTCGTCAGGTGATTATTTTCGTCCCTAAGGAAACCACATAGGATGCTCACGGGTGCCTGAGACTTTCTGTTTTCAGGCTAACCGGGAATCAGAAAGACGAAGGCCCCGACCGATATTTCTATCAACCGAGGCCAACGAATGAACCAAGCAATTCAGATGTTAGCCTCTTACCCGCCATCCGGCAAGGAGAAAGGCTATGAAGCGCAACCCTCTGGTGGTGTGTCTGCTCATTATCTGCATTACGATTCTGACATTCACACTCCTGACCCGACAAACGCTCTACGAACTGCGGTTCCGGGACGGTGATAAGGAGGTTGCTGCGCTCATGGCCTGCACGTCCAGGTAAGGGCAAGCGCGGGGATTTTCCCCGCGCATCTGACTAGCGGATTCATTTTCTCATGGCACCCCTTTTACACTTCAGTTAGTGCATGTTTTTTTCGATGCACTAATAGAACCATCATTACAAACAAATTTGCCGCCTGCCGTACAGTGTGAGATCCCCCCTTTCGAACCAGAACAGGGTTTGCGCCCGGCATCGGCATAAAAGGAAACAAGCGCTCCCATAACCAAGATAAGTGCCAATTTTTTCATATAACCTCCATGGTTTATCGAATCTTATGTTCGATTTGAACGTTATACGCTGGTTTATTTTGATACCGTTGATGAGATCAAAGATCGGGTGAATTGATTAAAGATAAGCCAGATGGACGTATGGACCAGGATAATGGTTTTATTTGTCATACAAATAAATATAATAGGCGCTTCCGATGTAGGCCCGTATTCTTCGCCTGTACCACGGGTCGGTTTTAGTACAGGCGTTTTCTTTAAATATCCTTCAGGAACGTTTACGCGGCATCATGCGTAGAAGTGTGTTGTCCTTCCAGAAATAGTGGTGTGCCAGTGCAGCCGCAGCGTGCAACCCGATGACAAAGTATCCCAGATTCGCCAGCGTTTCATGCCACGACTTTAAGCTATCAACCCGTTCGAAATTGGCCTCTGATGCATAAGGCATCGTCAAACCAAACGCAAACCACGGGTTGCCTCGGTTATACATCATCACCAAACCAATCACTGGCAGCGCAATAAACAGGAGATAAATCACCAAATGTCCCAAATGCGCCAGTCCCGTCATCATCGGTTTTGGCTTAGGTATAATCGGCGGGGTTGGGTATTTCAGCCTTAACAAAAGACGAACGACCATCAGCACGAGAATTGATATGCCACAGGAAACATGAATCATGTTGATGAGTGGCCGATCGCTACGTGGGAAGAAACCCCGAAACTCCATTGCGCAATACGCTGCAATAACCAGCAAAAAGACCAGCCAGTGAATGCTGATTTGTAACCTTGAGTATTTATTTCCCATAACATTTCCTGCTTTAACATAATTTTCCGTTAACATAACGGGCTTTTCTTAAAATTTCATTAAATATTGTTCACCCGTTTTCAGTACGTTACGTTTCACGGCAAGAATGTAGATTGCCCATCCCGCCATCCTGGTCTAAGCCTGGAAAGGATCAATTTTCATCCGAACGTTCCTGACAGGAGAAAACCATGAGTAAAGTTGGTATTAACGGTTTTGGTCGTATCGGTCGACTGGTGTTGCGTCGATTACTTGAAGTCAAAAGCAACATAGACGTTGTCGCTATTAATGATCTCACTTCTCCAAAAATTCTCGCCTACCTGCTGAAACATGATTCAAACTACGGACCGTTCCCCTGGAGCGTTGATTTTACGGAAGATTCACTTATCGTTGATGGAAAAAGCATCGCGGTTTACGCCGAAAAAGAGGCTAAAAATATTCCGTGGAAAGCGAAAGGCGCAGAAATCATTGTCGAATGTACTGGCTTTTATACCTCCGCCGAGAAATCGCAGGCGCACCTTGATGCTGGTGCGAAGAAGGTGTTGATTTCCGCCCCTGCCGGTGAAATGAAAACCATCGTTTATAACGTCAATGACGACACACTGGATGGCAACGACACCATTGTTTCCGTGGCGTCATGCACCACTAACTGTCTTGCACCGATGGCCAAAGCCTTGCACGACAGTTTCGGAATAGAAGTCGGCACGATGACGACCATTCATGCCTATACCGGCACCCAGTCACTGGTGGATGGTCCGCGAGGTAAAGATCTACGCGCTTCACGTGCAGCGGCAGAAAATATCATTCCCCACACTACAGGTGCGGCAAAAGCCATTGGTCTGGTGATCCCGGAACTGAGCGGCAAACTGAAAGGTCATGCGCAACGCGTACCTGTGAAAACAGGTTCGGTGACTGAACTGGTGTCTATTCTTGGAAAAAAAGTGACTGCCGAAGAGGTGAACAACGCGCTTAAAAAGGCGACAAACAATAACGAGTCATTTGGTTATACCGATGAAGAAATAGTCTCTTCTGATATCATTGGCAGCCATTTCGGGTCGGTGTTTGATGCCACGCAAACGGAAATTACCGCCGTGGGCGATTTACAACTGGTGAAAACGGTCGCCTGGTACGATAACGAATATGGCTTCGTCACGCAGCTTATTCGCACCCTCGAAAAATTCGCTAAACTCTGACGCGCAAAGGCGGAGGGAAAAACCTCCGCCTCTTTCACTCATTACGACTGTAAATAAACCACCTGGGTCTGCAGGTATTCATGCAAGCCATGTTTACCATCTGCGCCGCCAATACCGGATTTACGCCATCCGGCGTGGAAGCCTTGCATAGCTTCGAAGTTTTCACGGTTAATGTAAGTTTCACCAAACTTCAGCCCTTTAATGGCTTTCATCGCGACGTTCAAATTTTGGGTATAGATTGATGAGGTCAGGCCGTAATCACTGTCATTAGCCATTGCGATAGCCTCTTCCAGCGTGTCAAATGCGACCACTGGCAGCACCGGGCCAAAGGTTTCCTCGTGCATAATCGACATTTCCTGGCGAACATCCAGTAGCAATGTCGGCGGATAATAATATCCTTTCCCCTCTACTGCCTTGCCCCCCAACGCCACTCTCGCCCCCTCTTCTACTGCGCGCGCCACTTTTTGCCCGACCCTTTCCAGCGCCGCGGCGTTAATCAACGGCCCCATCGCAATGTCGTTGCGTTCAGCGGGGTTACCAATTTGAACCGCCTGCATCGCTTCACCCAGCCGATTGACGAACTGATCATAAATGCCTTTCTGTACATAAACACGTTCTGCACAGTTACACACTTGCCCACTATTAATGACGCGTGAATCAACGATGGCTTTGACTGCCAGTTCAAGATCGGCATCGTCCATTACGATAGCTGGTGCTTTACCACCCAATTCCAGACACACTTTTGTGATGTTTTTCGCTGCAGTCGCCATGATCTTTTCACCTGCAGAGACGCTGCCTGTCATACTGACCATTGCGACCTTTGGGTTACCCGCCAGTTCTTGCCCAACGGTTTCACCACGCCCCAGCACAAGGTTAAACACACCGCGTGGAAGGCCTATTTCATCGACAATTTTGGCAAAAGCAATCGCATTGTTTGGCGTAAATTCACTGGGTTTAATGACGATGGTATTACCGGTCAAAAGAGCGGGAGCCATTTTGCGGGCAATGAGGAAGAATGGGAAGTTCCACGGCAGAATGCCGGTAGTCACGCCAAGCGCACGTTTAAACAGAAGAATATTTTCTCCTGGACGATCGCTTTGAATAATCTCGCCTTCATAACGCCGTGCCCACTCCGCCATGTAATCGATATAGTCCGCAGTAAAAGCCACTTCGACTTCAGCCAGCTGCTGGATCTTGCCCCCTTCTTCAACAATCAGCGCACTGATTTCACTGGCGCGTTCGCGGATCCCGGCGGAGATTTTGCGCAACCAACTGGCGCGTTCAATGGCAGGCAACGCTTCCCATTCTGGTTGTGCACGTTCTGCTGCATCGATTGCCTTACGGGCATCCTCGGCCTGACCATCGGGAATGCGGGAAATGACAGCCTCAGTAGCAGGGTTTACCACATCAATCCATGCGTCTCCACGCCAGGTAACAAACTGTCCATCGATATACATAGGATGTTGAACGGGTACTGACATGGGCGACTCCTGTGATTTATATGTTTGTTTTCGGTGAATACATTGTTAATTAACATCAATCATCAAAGAGACGGCATCGTGAAAGGACAATTCTGTGAAGGGCTTCATAAAAACAAGTGTAAAAGGAATAAAAGGCAGAAATAAACGTCAGGAGTCATGCCCGTTTGCAAACAAGTGGTTCACAAACGGGCAATTTTTAACGTAACGAGCGACTTTCCATCGCCTCGATGAGCACCGCATCGTGTTTCAGCGTTTGCCATGCATGGATGACTTCTGCCGGAAAATCAACGTGAACGATAAAATCTCGCCCGCGGGGACCGTAGCCATCGCTATCATCGCGTAAACGCGGCAGCTCGCCCGTGAGTAGTGAGAGATAACGCTCAACCGGCCATAATCCTTGCAACGGATTAACAAACGTTACACTGTCTGCGTTATTTCCTAACTGAGGAACGAATCCGGGATAACTTAACCAGCGTGGTGCATCGGGATTGTCCCCGGTCATACGGCGGAACGTCGCCATCGTGCGCCGCTGCATGGTGGGGTCCTGAACAACGATAGCTGTGTGAACTCGTTCTACGGCCTGATTCAATAGCGCGATGCTAAAGCGTGCGTTTTCACCACAGTTTGTTGACTGGTCTTCAATCCAGATTTTTTCATGCGGAATATGCCAGAACTGATGAGCAATATCCGCCAGGATGGTCGCTTCTGCTCTGCCAGTGGTGCGGATAGTGTTGTAGTGCGGATGCTGTGCGATGGCGCTAAACAAAAAAGTTGTCGAGTGACCGATACCACCACTAATCAGTAAAGGAATTTGCTGATCGCGAGCAATCTTACATGCCGCGTCGATAGTCGGCATAACCGCATTGCCTGCAAGGATCACGCAATCGGCCTGATACGGCACCTCACCGGAGAAATCATCCTGCGCCAGCCACTGACCGATAACATTTATGGCATCTATGGTTGCCGGCGAAAGCGTCGGAAACGGGGTAATGTTCATGGTTCCTCCTTATCGTTCCCTTAAGAATACTGCGTGAGATAATAATGAGAAGCGGAGCACTCTGAAAGGAGGAAGTCGTATTTCCTTAACCGCCACTCCGCAAGCCTGACATATCTTTTAAGGAAATGCTGTAGATAAACATTATTCATCTTGCAGCTGAGAATTGTATTTTTCTGAATTCCTGAATTTTTGCCCTTACCGTTTTAGAATTAATAAAAAACCCGGCGCTAAATGCTTACCGGGTTTTAGATTTATCAGGCAAATAGCAGTGTTAACCGCTAATCTGCTCCATCGCCTGCAAAATACGCTTATCTGAAATCGGATAAGGCGTACCAAGTTGTTGAGCGAAGTAACTAACGCGCAACTCTTCTATCATCCAACGGATCTCTTTAACGTCTTCATCCTCACGACGTGCGGGCGGTAGTTTGTTGAACCATTGCTGCCACGCCTGCTGGACGTTTTCGACTTTCAGCATCTGTGCGCGGTCGCGATGTGGATCAACCGCCAGTTTTTCCAGTCGTTTTTCAATCGCCTGCAAATACCGCAGCGTGTCGCCCAGCCGTCTAAAACCGTTGCCAGTGACAAAACCGCGATACACCAGCCCGCCCATCTGCGCTTTGATGTCAGAAAGCCCCAGCGCCATAGTCATATCCACCCGCCCTTTCAGGCGTTTGTTGATATTGAACACTGCCGTAAGGATTTGCTCGACCTGCTTCGCAATATCCACCACCGTGTCGTTCAGTTCAGCACGGACTTTTTCATGCAGCGCAGCAAAACCTTCTTCCGTCCAGACCGGGCCACCATTGGCGTCGATCAGTTGATCCACACCGCAGGAGATACAGTCGTCGATCAGCTCCAGCACTTTGCCATACGGGTTAAAGTACAGCCCCAGCTTGGCTTTGTTTGGCAACTTCTCATGCAAATATTTGATTGGCGAGGGAATATTCAGCAGCAGTAGACGGCGAAGACCGTTCCACATTGCCTGCTTTTGTTCCAGCGGATTATCAAACAGTTTGATCGCCACGCTGTCGCGTTCATCCACTAGCGCTGGCCACGCCTTCACTTTATAGTTGCCACGCTTCTGTTCGTAGCTTTCCGGCAGCTGACCAAAACTCCAGATATGTAAGCCGCTCTGCTCGATACCGTCATCCGCCACCGCAGACAGCGTTTCCTGCACTTTGCCTTTCAGCGCATCTTTCAGATCTTGTAGAGAGCGCCCTTCTTTTAGCTTCTTGTTTTTGTCATCCACCACACGGAAGGTGATTTTCAGGTGATCGGGCACCTGATCCCAGTGCCAGTCTTCGCGGTCAACGGTGACGCCAGTCATCCGCCGTAGCTCTCGTTCAAGGCTGTCGAGCAACGGCAATTCCAGCGGTGTGACGCGGCCTAAAAAAGCTTCGGCGTAGTTTGGCGCGGGCACAAAATTACGCCGTACCGGTTTCGGCAACGATTTAATCAATGCGATGATCAGTTCACGACGCAGGCCGGGGATTTGCCATTCAAACCCGCTCTCTTCTACCTGATTAAGCAGCGGCAGCGGAATATGCACGGTCACACCGTCCGCGTCCGCGCCTGGCTCAAACTGATAGCTCAAACGCAGCTTGAGATTGCCCTGATGCCAGAAGTTCGGATAATCCAGCTTGCTGATTTTTTCTGCCCCTTCTTTGATCAACATGCTCTTTTCAAAGTTGAGCAAATCAGGCGTTTCGCGGCTGACTTTTTTCCACCAGCTGTCGAAGTGACGTGCGGAGATCACATCGTGGCTGATGCGCTGGTCGTAAAACTCAAACAGCGTTTCGTCATCAACCAGAATATCGCGGCGACGTGATTTGTGTTCCAGCTCTTCCACTTCGGCCCGCAGTTTCAGGTTTTCACGGAAGAATACGTGGCGCGTCTGCCAGTCACCTTCCACCAGCGCGTGGCGAATAAAGAGTTCACGACATAACGCCGGATCGATCTGGCTGTAGTTGACCTTACGCGCAGCAACAATCGGCAAACCATAAACAGTGACTTTTTCCGTTGCCATCACCGCGCCCTGCGCCCGTTCCCAGTGCGGTTCGCTGTAGGTGCGTTTAATCAAATGCTGAGCAACGGGTTCTACCCATTCAGGGTCGATACGCGCAGCAATGCGCCCCCACAGGCGGCTGGTTTCTACCAGTTCCGCCACCATTACCCATTTCGGCGGCTTTTTAAATAAGCCGGAACCGGGGAAAATGGAGAAACGCGCGTTACGTGCGCCGGTATATTCTTGTTTATCGGCATCTTTCATGCCGATATGGGAAAGCAAACCGGTCAGTAAGGCGATGTGAATTTCGCGATACTCCGCCGGTTCGCTGTTAACCGGAATGCCAAGTTCTTTCACCACCTGGCGCAACTGGGTGTAGATATCCTGCCATTCGCGCACGCGCAGATAGTTGAGATAATCGGTACGACACAGGCGACGGAAGGCGTTAGAAGAAAGCGCCTTTTGCTGCTCGCCGAGATAATTCCACAGATTTACAAACGCGAGGAAGTCGGATTCTTTGTCGTGGAAGCGGCGATGTTTTTCGTCCGATGCCTGCTGTTTATCCATCGGACGCTCGCGCGGATCCTGAATGGAGAGCGCGGACGTGATAATCATCGCCTCACGCACGCAGCCATGTTTTTGCGCTTCCAGCACCATACGCGCCAGACGAGGATCGACAGGCAATTGCGAAAGCTGGCGACCGAGCGGCGTCAGTTTATAGGCGCTGGCCTGTTCATCAGTGGTGATCGCGCCCAGCTCTTCGAGCAGACGCACGCCATCCTGGATATTACGTTTATCCGGTGCTTCGACAAATGGGAACGCGGCGATATCGCCCAACCCCAGCGCGGTCATCTGCAAAATAACCGAGGCCAGGTTAGTACGCAGAATCTCCGGATCGGTAAACTCCGGGCGCGAGAGGAAATCGTCTTCGGAATAGAGACGAATACAGATCCCTTCGGACACACGACCACAGCGGCCTTTACGCTGATTGGCAGACGCCTGAGAAATCGGCTCAATCGGCAAACGCTGCACTTTAGTGCGATAGCTGTAGCGGCTGATACGCGCCGTACCTGGGTCGATAACGTATTTAATACCCGGTACGGTCAGCGACGTTTCCGCGACGTTGGTCGCCAGCACAATGCGCCGTCCACTGTGCGACTGGAACACGCGGTTCTGTTCGCTGTTCGAAAGCCGCGCATAAAGCGGCAAGATTTCGGTATGGCGTAAGTTCAGCTTGTTCAGCGCATCGGCGGTATCGCGAATTTCCCGCTCACCACTCATAAAGATCAGAATGTCGCCAGGGCTTTCCTGGCTCAGTTCGTCTACGGCGTCAAAAATCGCCTGCAACTGATCGCGCTCGGTATCATCGGCTTCTTCAACAATCGGGCGATAGCGCACTTCCACCGGATAGGTCCGGCCGGAGACTTCGATAATCGGCGCATTATTAAAGTGGCGCGAAAAGCGTTCCGGGTCGATAGTCGCGGAAGTGATAATGATTTTTAGGTCAGGACGCCGCGGCAGCAACTCTTTCAAATAGCCGAGCAGAAAATCGATATTCAGGCTGCGTTCGTGCGCTTCGTCAATAATGATGGTGTCGTACTGCATCAGCAGGCGGTCTTGCTGGATCTCCGCCAGCAGGATACCGTCGGTCATCAGCTTGACCATCGTGTTATCACTTACGTGATCGCTGAAACGCACTTTGTAACCGATGCAACCACCCGGCTCCGTTTTCAGCTCTTCCGCAATACGGTTCGCCACCGTTCGAGCCGCCAGACGACGCGGCTGGGTATGGCCGATCAGCCCTTTAATCCCGCGGCCCAGCTCCATACAGATTTTCGGTAGCTGAGTCGTTTTACCGGAACCCGTTTCCCCGGCGACGATCACCACCTGGTGATCACGAATCGCTTCGAGAATGTCCTGCTTTTTCTGACTAACTGGCAAATTGTCGGGATAAGTGATTTCCGGTCGTGCCGCTTCACGCAGCAGGAGTTTCCCTGCCGCTTGGTCAATCTCTTTCGCCATCTCCTGGAAAATGGCCTGTTGTGCATCAGGATTTTTAACCTTCTTAACACCGTGCAGACGGCGAGAAAAACGCAGTCTGTCACGTAGCATCAGCGAATCCAGCCGCTGCTGCAAGGCAGTAAAGGTCAATTTTTGTTGTTCTGTCATAACGTTAGTGGGCAGTAGTCTGCCTGATTAATTTTCTTTTAAATGATAGATATAGAGTACCACATCGCGGCTTTCTATGCGTTGTTCAATAAATTCGAACATAGGCTTCGATTTATTGCGCTATCTCTGTGGCAGGATTGTGAATAAAGTGTCAACAAGCAACAGGGCATCGCCCATTCAAACATCCATAAGGAAACACCATGAGCAAGGTATTAGTTCTTAAATCCAGCATCCTGGCAGGGTACTCTCAGTCTAATCAGTTGTCCGATTATTTTGTTGAACAATGGCGCGAAAAGCACTCCGCTGATGAAATCACCGTGCGTGACCTGGCTGCAAATCCGATTCCGGTACTGGATGGCGAACTGGTTGGTGCACTGCGTCCGAGCGATGCGCCGCTGACTCCGCGTCAGCAGGAAGCTCTGGCGCTTTCCGATGAGCTGATTGCCGAGCTGAAATCCCACGACGTTATCGTTATTGCGGCACCGATGTATAACTTCAACATCTCGACTCAGTTGAAAAACTATTTTGACCTGGTTGCACGTGCAGGCGTTACTTTCCGCTATACCGAGAACGGTCCGGAAGGTCTGGTAACGGGTAAAAAAGCCATCGTTATTACCAGCCGCGGTGGGATCCACAAAGATGGACCAACGGACCTGGTGACGCCGTATCTGTCCACGTTCCTGGGCTTTATCGGCATTACTGATGTGAAATTTGTCTTCGCCGAAGGGATCGCATACGGTCCGGAAATGGCAGCGAAAGCGCAGTCTGACGCGAAAGCAGCTATCGACAGTATTGTTGCTGAATAACCGGACACGATCTTGATGTGGACTGTAGATATTCAGTCCACATCTCAATCCGCTTACCTGTTTGCCCATAATTTCAGCATCGCTTTGTGCTCTTCCGTAAGCATAATCCGCGAGCGTCTGGCTCGAATATAACTAATCGCTTCATCAACGGTTTTACAATGTCCGTAACATAACAGCCATGCCGCCACTACCAGCGCACTGCGCGATAATCCCAATGCGCAATGGACCAGAACGCTGCCTTGCTCTTCGCGTAATGTTTCCAACATCGCCACGGCCTGTCGGAGCTCCCCCTCTTCCGGAACCACCAGATCCAACATCGGTACACAAAAATAGAGTCGATCTTTTGTCGCTCGTCCGCGAGGGAATTCAAAGGTGACGTCCAGAACCGCATTCTTTGCCGGAATATGTCGTGGAAACGCCCCTAAATAAACACCAGCAGTAATTTTGCTCACCGGCTCCAAGCGAAGGCAAAACCAACGCATAGACAGCCACATCCCGATGCGCCATGGCAATGTCAGCCAGTAAACGGCGGGCGGGAGTTTCCCTTGACTATCTTTACCTGTTGTTATCGCGCCAAGCCCACCGTACCCACGGCCAATAATGAGTAGCGATAATACTGGCCAACATAACCAGACTGACCACCATAACTGAAGCATTATCATTAGCTCCATCAACACAATGCACGCGCACGCGCCTACGACATATGGCAGTGCTATTTTGATTCAACGTTGATCAGGTTTCTGATAATTCCAACGACGGTCGACGGGCACCATCCAGTCAATCAACATACCTACCGCCAGCCCTGTGATGACATCAATAAAATGATGCTGCCATGTCGTTAGCGTCGAAATGGCGATGAGTAAAAACCATCCGCCGCAGACTTTACGCCACCTCACAGCCAGATGCTGACGAAAGTGACGCCAAAGTAGCCAGCAGAGAATAATATGCAGCGAAGGAGACTGGTTATAAGGCAGATCAAACAGTTCAAGTTGCGAAAATAGCCATCCTGTCACCCCACTCACTTCAGGACGGATAAAACTAAACTTCAGCGGGTAGAGAAAAAAACCGCAGCAGGCCATTACCGTTGCCAGAATAAGCCGGTGGACAAGTCGGCGCTGTTCGAATGTCGAGCTACAAACGAACAGCGAAAATCCATATAAAAGATCCAGACTCCAGTAAGGAACAATAGTCCAGGGAAGAAAAGGGATCGCCGTTTCCCAACCGAATACCTGACTGGGGATATCATGGCTGTTAAGGTCCTGAACCGCGGTGAACTGATTAAGAGATCCATAGGTGAAGAAGAAAAACGGGGCCAGCAACAATAACCAGCCAGCTCCTTGTAGCAATACGTTCCGGCGTTCAGTTATCACGACGCACCGCCATCGAAACCGTAAAAATACCCCACTCATCAATCCGTTGTGTGCATTTATCAAATCCGGCATCATGCACAAGCGAATCCATCTCCCCTTGCGAACGCACGCGCATCACCCACGGTTTACCATCTTTATGACTGGTTAACACCCCGGCAATCAATTCCAGTTGTGGGTGCCACGGCTGCCCGGTGTAGATGAGAATGCCACCCGGATCGATGGCATTGGCAAGACCTGCGAGTGAGTTTTTTACCTGCTCATTTTCGGGAAAAAGCTCATACAGGCCAGAGACAATCGCCAGCGTAGGCCGCGGAGTTAACGTGCTGAGTTCTGCCGGATTAAACGCATCGCCCTGTTCAAAACGCGCCCGCCCAGACATTCCCCGTTGGGCAATCATCTCTTGCCCTTGTGCAACATTTACCTCACTGTAATCACGTAACAAAATTTCGCTTATGGCGGGCTCGTTTGCCAGCGCATCCAGTACATAGCGCCCATGCCCTGCGGCAATGTCAACCACGCGGACGGCTAAACCTTTGGCGTGGAGATGGGCAACGGCTTGTTTAATCAGCATTTGTAAATGGGTTTTGCGCTGGCGAATACCGCGCCAGCCAACACTGTTCAGGTAGATTTCGTCGATAAAGCGCCCGAATGCGTTACTGCCTTGCGGTTGATTTTGATAGACATAATCCAGCGAACTGCCTGAATCAAAGCCGGTACTCATTCCGAGATGCAGGCCCGCAGAGTGCGCCCCGAACAGTTTCATCGCCTTTCGCATAAAGCGATACGCCAAATCAACCGGCGATAACGGCACGGGTCCACCAGAAAGGAGCCGCCATCGATCCGCTGATGGTCCTGTGCGGTCTTCATGCTGATAATCAAATTTTTGCGACTTGTTAGCATATAAGCGACTAATAAAGCTTTGCATTTTTTCAAATGCCTGCGCCCTGTTCTCTTCACCCAACGTGTCGTGATAAAAGCCTGGCAGCAGATGCAGCTCTTTCAGAGGACTACGTAAATGCTGATAAAAATCAATTTGCGGTTGGCGATGCACCACATAGTCATCGCCTGATATCAGAAGTTGCGTGGGGAGCGTAATCGCCGCCGCATCGCTAACAATACGTTCAGACGTTTTATAGAGATCGAGCAAGATATTGACGGCAATCGCCCGTGTGATCAGCGGATCATTATTGAAACTCGCCACCCGTTGCCGATCGTGGGTCAAATAGCGTCCTTTCACATAGGAATTAATAAAAAACAGACCACGCAGACGATGCCATAACGCCAGCCCAGGACGTGCCAGCGGCACATACAATTTAACCTTAAAGGCCGGAGAAGCCAGCACTAGTCCGCGAATAGCTGGCGCATAATCATGACCCCATGTGGCAACCAGCACTGCGCCAACGCTTTGCGCGATCACAACCACCTCTTCCAGTCCAACCTGGCTGTCGCTGGCAGCAAAACGGACAAATTCATCGACATCCTGCACTGAACGCGCAAGAGACGGACTATAACCACGCGGCCCCGAAGTTTGTCCATGCCCTCGGGCATCCCATGCATAAAAAGCAGTATCTGGCATCGCCAGTTCATCAACGATATGTTGTAGACGACCAGAATGTTCATGACCGCGATGAAATAAGACGATGACCTTTTTCGCCCCTGGCTGTAAAGTGGGCCAGTGCCGATAAAACAACGCTGTATTATCACTGGTGGTAAAAAAATGTTCCCCAGGGATGCGTGAATTTTCCATTTTCTCTATTTTCCTTCAGTAACAGCAGTAGCGAATAAAATAAAAAAATACCGGAGCGGTGAAAATTAATGAGTCAATCCTGTCAAGGAGTCCGCCATGTCCTGGTAATAGTTTTCCACTATCTTTAACACCAACATCTCGTTTGATGGCTGACATCACTACATCGCCGCAAAAACCACTAATACCAATTAACAAACCCGCTAATAATGCCTGTAATGTATCTAGCGGTGTCAGCAACGGTCCAATAATCAGTGACGCAATCATGGTGGTGATTACGCCGCCCATCAGACCTTCCAATGTTTTTACCGGGCTGACTTTAGGGACCACTTTTCTTCTGCCGCAGGATTTTCCCCATAAATACTGTGCAATATCGTTTGACTCGGTTAATGCCAAAAGAAATAACACCAGTAACGCCCCGCCCTGGATATTTGTGGTTGGCAACATTAATAACCAGGCGGCATGACTCAAGGTGAAAACGGTCATTATCCAGCCACAAAAAATGGCGCTCACGGTATGCAGAAAACCGGAGGTATCACCTGCTAAAACTCGCCAGGTGGCTAATATCAGAAACCCAGCCAAAGGTATAAATAACAGAAACAGCTCAAAGGAATTAAAACCGATAAGCAAATAGTTAAGAGGAATAACCCAATATAACCAACGCGGAAAATGTACGGATATAAGCGTACAATATTCTTTCAATGCCAGAAAACTTATCAGCGCAAAAAACGTCAACGTCATCCAGCGTGGACCTGAAATCACCAGTGAAAAACAAATGACGATGCCCCACCAGGTACGAATACGTAATGTAACCTCACCCCCTTTTCTCTCCGGTAACCGCCATACCAGAAAACGGTTTATCAGCGTTGCTAAAATTAACAACGCGAAAAGTGTTGCCAGAGATTTTTCCAGCATTATCTTTCAGCACTCATAAAAAGCACACTCCGACAACGATTAATCGCAGTCCAGAGAAGCAGAATTGAAGCAATGCTCCATAAAAGATTATTCCATTGCATCCACTGTGGATAAATGGCAACGGCTAGCCCCCACAGACCAAATATTAACGCGCGATCGCTTTTGCCAAATGGACCGGCATAACTGCGAATACCGTTAATCGTCTGCGCGAGTAAACCGCAAAACTCAGTCAATATGGTGCAAAATAACATGAGTATTACGAGTGATGCGTTACTTTCCGGTAAAAATAAAAACGGTAAATAGAGCGCAATATCGGAAATAACATCGCCAGTTTCATTCAAAATCGCCCCCAGACGTGTTTTCTGATTGCACTCACGCGCCAACATGCCATCCAGCGCATTGAGCGCCATACGGATAAAAAGCACGATGGGCAATAGCAAAAAGAGGATGGGTTGTGCGACCAACATCAACAGCAATCCGGTAAAAAGAGAAAGCGCCAGTGCAGCAAGAGTGATGTGATTCGCTGTAACATGGTGCTTATAAAGCCAAAACATCGTCGGTCTTAACAGCATCTGAAAGAGCGGTTTTATCTGGTAGAGCGTCATTATCAATCCTTGATAATTCTGTTTGCGCTATGGTGCATCAATTGCCCTGACAGAGATATCGCAACACGCCGCTTCATTAAAAATTCAGAATATATCAAGGTATTGGGGACTCACCGTCAGGAATGCTTATCCCCAATAAATCAAGTGGTTAAAAATTATTACGCTGTTATTCAATACAACTCATCAAGTTTTCTCATCGCTTGTTCCCGTATTGCGCGCGTCTTACCGTTAAGCGCCAGCTGCCGAACTAAATCCAGTTCAGGGTTAACAAGCTCTAACGCCAGCAAAGGATCACGTTTCAGCCTCGCCTTTAATACATCAACTGGAAAACGGGGATTATTCATCGCCACAATCCACCACTCGGGATCAATTTCTGCCGCCAGTACTGCAGGCGGTGTGTGGCGGTTGTTAAGTGCGCCGAACTTGAAAAATGTGAGATTGCTTTTCGCCAGTGTACTCCACCATATACGATCCGGTTGTTTTGCCAGTTTATCCAGTTGCGCTAATGCATCGGGGTCAAGTGCATAATAAACACGTAACGCTTCGTTAACCTGCGCACGAGAGCTGTTTTCCTGCCTCAGAAAAAACTTCGCCCAAATATCATTGCGTGGCATATTTTGCTGTAATTCCTTGAGGACAACAGCGGGTAAATTATCCCAACTAACTAATGCACTCTCTAAAAAGTCCCAGCCTTCCGAACGTATCAGAGAGGTGGCATTTAATAGCATCTGGTCATCAACTTCACCGTGGCTAATCAGCTCAGACAAAATCATATCAGCGCTGGTTTCATATGCTTCTGAATCTGCTTTGGGATTATTTTTTCGATGCGATAAAGCGCGATGCCAAATTTTTTGTTTCATCGCCGTACTCAGATACTGATTTTTCGCCAGATTACTCCACCCCGTAGGATCGTTGAAACGTGTCAATAACCGTTGTAAAGCAGCGTCAGAGTGAATTACCTGCATATCCCCACAGCAAAAATAGGCAGGAAATTTTTTCTCCATCTTTTTAACAAAATTAAACTGTAAGTTATCTGGCAACGCTAAAAATAACGCACCTATTAGATCATCGTCATTCTCGAATTTTTGGTATAAATATACTGCTATTTTGTCACTCTCTTGTGGCGTCATCCGCAACAATTGACCATGGTGTTTCATCTCTGCCAGCTTGAACGCTAAGTTTGTGACAACATTTTTTGATGAATCTTTCGCCAACTGCATTGCCTGATTGTAGGTGAGTTGTCCTCCAGCACCGACCTGACGAATTGTGGGATCATCACTGCGGATATAGCCATCTATAATGGATTCGGGCAATAACCATGCATCTTTATAAAGCCCCTCAATGACCCAATCTCTTTTCGCCAGAGTCATGACGATATCCAGAGGGAGATTTTCACGTAGCGCAAGATTCAACGGACCGGCACCACCAGGTAGAAGGCTAATTCGCGTCATTATTTCGACAGAGAGCGGTTCACGGTTGAGCAAACCCAGAACAACAGGCTGGTAACCCAATTGCTGATCGGTCAACTCCAGAATCTCATTGTCAGGCATATATCTCGCCATACTTGCAATCGTTTGTTCATCATTGCTATTAATAAGTTGTTTGCGTAGGTTGGCTGAAATTCCTTTAAGCCTTGGGAGAGTTCGCATTATGGCAAGATCAAATGTCGCAATGTCTCGTCCTTCAAATGCAGCAACTTTGCCTTCATCCAGCATTTGCAATTCCTGCACTAACTCAGGAGAAGGCTTAGGGCGAAACAGCGCTTCTTTTTTCATCAGATTACAGACATTCCCTGCCATGCGAATATTGCTTCGCTTAAAAATTTCTTTCAGAGCATCTTCATCATTTATTAGGCCCCAATAATATGCATCAGGATTTATTATCGCCAGCGCTTTTTTGACATTTTCAGTGTCATTTTTGTCTCCCGCACGGACCATGAATTCACTATTTGTCGAAGACACAACAACAGGTGCAATTATGTCATTGATAAATATCCCACGCGCATTAATACTTCCCTTAATCGTAGACGGATTATCGTAATATGAGTCGATAAATACCAGTCCACTTGCATTTATCGAACCGGTAATTAACAGTGGTGAATCCGTAACTATATTCGTTGCCGTCACGTTACCGAGAATAACCCATGGATTAGAAAGAGAGAAAGTGGAAATATTACCTTTGACTGTCAAATTGCCAAGAACAATCAATTTTTGATTACTCTCTATATTACCTTCTACCACTAAATCGCCACGATGCACTTTCCAGTCCGATGCAGATAAACCGAAGGGGACAAGATTCACGCTACTGTTGATAGCTTGTTCAACTTGTTGTTTATCTTCAGCGGTAGCCGCAGAAAAAAATGGTTCAATATCAACTGCATTTGCAACACATCGAAGTTCCGCCTGTACTGGAAGACTCAGCATAAACAGGGGAAGTAAACCTATCCAGCTGCAAATCCTGGGCTTAAACATATGCACTCCATGCCATTAAAAAAGAAACAAAAGGGAAATGCATCTTTCCCTTTTGTATATTCGTTATTCTCGCGAAATACCATCCAACGTAGACAACACTTCCTCAGAAAGATGCAATTTTTCAGCAGCCATATTCTCCCGTAAATGCGCAACAGAAGACGTCCCTGGGATCAGCAAAATATTCGGTGAACGTTGTAACAGCCACGCCAGCGCCACCTGCATGGGTGTTGCACCCAGGCTCGCAGCAACATCCGACAGCGTAGAGGATTGCAGCGGTGTAAAGCCCCCGAGCGGGAAGAACGGCACGTAGGCAATGCCATCGTGGGCCAAAGCATCAATCATTGCATCATCAGCACGGTGCGCGATGTTGTATTCGTTTTGCACACAGACAATTTCGGCAATCTTGCGCGCCTCTGCAACCTGCGTCGGTGTGACGTTGCTCAGGCCAATATGTTTTACCAGGCCTTGTTGTTGCATCTCTGCCAGCACGGTCAGGCTGGCCTCAATCGATCCTTCCGCTGGGCCATGACCATCCCCCATCATAACGCGCAGGTTAACCACATCCAGTACGTCCAGGCCGAGATTACGTAGATTATCGTGCACCGCTTTTTGCAACTCTGCCGGAGAAAAGGCGGGCAACCAGGAAGCGTCCTCTCCACGCCGCGCACCAATTTTAGTGACAATTGTCAGGTCGTCAGAGTAAGGATAAAGCGCTTCGCGGATAATCTGATTGGTGACGTGCGGACCATAAAAGTCGCTGGTATCAATGTGATTGACGCCCAATGCCAGCGCCTCACGCAGCACGGTTATAGCGACGTGGCGATCTCTTGGGGGGCCAAAAACCCCAGGACCTGCCAGTTGCATCGCGCCATAACCAAGACGGTTAACGGATTTTGTACCGAGAGTAAATGTATTGCTGCTCATCGCACCCTGCCCTGTAATAAAACGGATTAAGAAAAATCAGTATAGAAACGAAAAGAGATAAATAATGCGAAGGCGTAAACAAGATTATTGGATGAGTTGCTCTATTGTCCTTGAAGACACCAAAACAAAACGCCTAAAGCATCGCATCCGGCAATAAAAAACCGCAACCTGTATCAGCGTTGCGGTTTAGGTATCACATGCTAAAAATTAGAACGTCCAGCATCAGGACGTTACTGTTTCGGTCGCAGATTCTCATCAAATACCAGGCGCTGCCTGCCAGGTTCAACTTCCCGCAATGGCTCGACTTGATGCAACGTCTGCTTACAGCGTGTCACCAGCACCTGGTACTCATGCGTGCCCTGCTTTTTCCATGCCAACTCCTGCTCACTGAGTTCACGAATCGCTTTCGCCGGGCTGCCGACAATCAGGTAATTAGCAGGCATTTCTGCTTTGGCTTTCACAAATGCGGATGCGCCAACAATGCTGTTCTCGCCAATCACCGCACCGTCCATCACTACCGCGTTCATTCCCACTAATGCATTGCGGCGGATAATGCAGCCGTGAAGGATAGCGCTATGACCAATATGTCCATCTTCTTCCACGACAGTATCCTGCTCGGGAAAACCGTGCATAACGCAATTATCCTGAATGTTCGCGCCATCTTTCACCACGATACGACCAAAATCGCCACGCAGGCTGGCATTTGTCCCAACGTAAACACCCTTGCCGAGAATAACATCGCCGATCAATACCGCTGTCGGATGAACAAAACTCTCTTCTGGCACAACCGGAGTCAGACCGTCTATCTGATAAATTGGCATAACGCCTCCTGTTCAATGTTCAAGCCGCCAAAACGTTGAAAATACAGGCTTCCCGGCGCAGGCAGTTCACCGACCGAGGTTTCACCTTTTTCACTAACGAACGCTAAAGCAGCAGGCGCTACGCGCTGATAAATGTTGATACACAGCTGACGCGCCGTATGCCCTGCCCAGTGAGCCGGAAGCAACTCCTCCGGCAACAATGGGTCTTTAAGGACGACACGGCGATAAAAATGGATCAGTAAAAGCTGAATATGAAATGCACGCTCCGGGGTTAACTCGTCTGCCGCCTCTTTTAACAGCGGCACCAGCGGGCGGAATGACTGAATAAAGGTTTCGTACATGGCATTTTGTTCAGTTAAATGCCAGCACTCTTCTACTCTGGCACGCAGTGCTGCACGAGAAAGCGCCAGTGGTATTTGCGCTTCAAAACAAATCACGTTATCCGCCACACCCGCTTCATGCAAAAGTGTCTGTACATCGGCCAGTTTTTGCGACGGCGATGCCATCAGGCTGGGTGCCAGTGCGCCAAAACCTTGCCAGATCAACTGCTTTTTGACATCAGCCAGCGTTGATTTATCTAAACCTTCCGAGAGCAACAGGAGCCATTTACCATCCCATGCAGGTTGCTCTGCGCGATAAATTTTACTTTCTGCCCGTCGCGTCAGGCGCAAGCCTTTATCACTGAGGCTATAGAAACTGCGTCGCCCGATGCGGGAAACATCCAGCCAGCCTTCTTTATTAAGACGAAACAAAGCGGTGCGCACGAAACGCTCACCAAATCCCAGCCCTTCCAGCAAAGCAGCCAGACTACCCAGCCAGATTTCACCACCACGATGGGAAAGTGAATCACCATACAGAGAGGAGATCAAAGATGTGCCACTGACAGGAACAGCGTTTACAGCATGTTGGATAAAAGTATCAAGTTTACTCATTCGATTCAGTCTGTTGTTATTGTTGTGATTTATGAATCATAGCACAGGTCGTATCGACTTCTGGCCCTGGCGGTTTACCTCACCAGGGCCAGGCGACACGTCAGGCACCAACAATATTGCGCAGATCAAACACCCGACACGCCTTGCCTTCTGAACGCGGGATACTGCCACAGTTAACGATCATCACATCGGTAGAGATCCCCACCATCGACTTAATCCGATGGCGTAGCTGGTGGCACACCTGGCAACGCTGCTCATGCGTCAATGTCAGGCTACTTTCTTTCAACTCCACTTTCACAGAAAGTGAATCAAGATGCCCCCGGCGGTTCACCTCCAGTTGGTAATGGGGCGATAAATGTTCGAATTTGACAATCTCTTCTTCCAGTTGTGACGGAAAGACATTTACACCGCGAATAATCAACATGTCATCGCTGCGTCCGCTGATGCGATCCATGCGGCGCATAGTCCGCGCCGTTCCTGGTAACAGTCGGGTTAAATCACGCGTGCGGTAACGAATGACCGGCAATGCTTCTTTGGTCAGAGTGGTGAATAACAGTTCGCCATGTTCACCATCGGCAAGCGGTGTGCCGTCATGAGGATTAACAATTTCAGGATAGAAATGATCTTCCCAAATGGTTGGGCCGTCAGTAGTTTCCAGACACTCCATCGCCACCCCCGGCCCCATCACTTCTGACAGGCCATAAATATCCAGTGCGGTGATCCCCAGGCGACGCTCAATCTCTTTACGCATGGCCTGTGTCCACGGCTCAGCACCAAACACTCCAACTCGTAGCGAGCAACCGCTGGCATCACCGCCCAACTGACGCTCCAGCTCTTCAATCAGGTTAAGGCAATAAGATGGCGTAACCATGATCATATCTGGTTGAAAATCGCGGATCAGTTGCGCTTGTTTTTCTGTCTGCCCACCAGACATCGGGATCACCGTAGCGCCCAGACGTTCGGCCCCATAGTGCGCACCCAGCCCACCAGTAAACAGGCCGTAACCATAGGCGACATGAATTTTATCTTTGGGCGTGCCACCTGCCGCACGCAAGGAACGCGCTACAATATTGGCCCAGTTATCAATATCGTTTTGCGTATAGCCAACAACTGTCGGTTTACCTGTGGTTCCCGAAGAAGCATGAATGCGCACCACTTGTTCCATCGGCACGGCAAAGGTGTCGAAAGGATAGTTGTCGCGCAGATCCTGTTTGGTGGTACAGGGAAATTTACGCAGGTCAGAAAGTTCCCTGAAATCATCAGGATGTACGCCTGCTGCGTCGAATTTGCGCCGATACATCGGGACATTTTCATACGCGTGTTTGAACGTCCATTTCAGACGCTGTGTTTGCAACGCCTGTAACTCATCTACAGACGCGGTTTCAATCGGGTCAAGCTTTGTATTGGTTATCATTGTAGGGTACTCGCAGGTTGATATGCTCAAACACGCTCCAGAATCATGGCGATGCCCTGACCGACACCGATGCACATGGTGCATAATGCGTAACGACCGTTACGCCGATGCAGCTCATGGCTGGCAGCCAGTACCAGGCGGGCACCACTCATTCCCAACGGATGGCCCAAGGCGATAGCGCCTCCGTTGGGGTTAACATATGGAGCATCATCAGGCAGCCCCAATTCGCGTAGTACACCCAATGCCTGGGCCGCGAACGCTTCGTTCAGTTCAATCACATCCATATCGTGAATACTCAGCCCTGCGCGTTCCAGCACCCGGCGAGTTGCAGGCACCGGACCAAGCCCCATCAGGCGCGGTTCCACCCCGGCGGTTGCCATGGCTACGATACGCGCCCGCGGTGTCAGTCCTTGCGCTGCTGCCATCTGTTCACTGGCAATAATCAACGCAGCGGCTCCGTCATTCACCCCGGAAGCATTGCCTGCGGTAATCACCCCATTGGCACGAAATGGTGCTTTTAACCCACGTAACTGTTCCAGCGTCGTTTCCGGGCGCAGATGCTCATCATGTTGTATTTCTGTTACAACACCTTTCTTATTTTTCAAGACGACCGGAACAATCTCCTCAGCCAGAATGCCTGAGAATTGCGCTTTTGCCGTACGTTGCTGACTGCGTAGCGCAAAACTATCTTGATCTTCTCGTGATATTTTTAACAGTTCAGCTACATTCTCTGCTGTTTCCGGCATGCTGTCCGTTCCAAATTGCTGAGCCATGAGCGGGTTCACAAATCGCCAGCCAATAGTGGTATCGAACATCTCTGCCTGACGAGAAAATGCACTGGCTGCCTTGCCCATAACAAACGGTGCCCGTGACATTGACTCCACGCCACCGGCGATTAGCAAATCGCCATCGCCCGCTTTAATCGCCCGTGCGGCATACCCCAGTGCGTCCAGCCCGGAACCACACAAGCGGTTAATCGTTGTGCCGGAAACACTCTGCGGCAGCCCCGCCAGTAAAGTCGCCATCCGGGCTACGTTACGGTTATCTTCTCCCGCCTGATTAGCACAGCCGAGGATCACATCATCGATACATTCCGCATCGAGACGCGGGTTTCGCACCAGCAGCTCCCGCAAAGGGATAGCAGCCAGATCGTCAGCCCGAACACCTGATAATGCCCCGCCGTAGCGACCAATTGGCGTACGAATTCCGTCACAGATAAAGGCTTCACGCATCAGGCTTCTCCTGTAATGGTGCCGCCGATGCGGTGAGATTTACCGCGAAACAGCGCAACCGTTTTTTGTTGTTGGTTAACAATTTCGATGTCGTAAACACCGGTTTGCTTGCCCTGATGACGTACCTGCGCAGTAGCAGTTAAGGTGTCTCCGGCAAAGCCTGGACGCAAAAAATCAATCGTGCAGGCAGAAGCGACGGCTGCCAGCCCCTGGCTATTGCAGGCGTAGGCAAAGGCAGTATCAGCCAGTGAAAATAGCTGCCCGCCGTGGCAACTTTGATGACCATTAAGCATTTGTGCAGTGACGGTCATGGTCACTACAGCAAAGCCTTCATCCATTGAGATAATGTCGATGCCAAGCGCTTTGGCGCAGGCATCGTTCTCATACATTGCATGGGCATTTTGCCAGGCCTTATGACTCATAACCGCTCTCCAGAAGCGCTCGTTGGCGCAGCAATGAACATGGGCGATAGCGTTCTTCGCCATAGTGATGTTGTAGATTTTCCAGGAGCCTTAATATTCGCTGCCAGCCAAGTTGCGCTCCCCAGGCAAGCGGGCCATATGGATAATTCACCCCAAGACGCATGGCGGTATCGATATCCTGTTCAGAGGCCACACCTTTTTGCAGCGCATCGAGGGCTTCATTGATGATCATTGCTACTGTTCGCCAAATCAGCATTCCTGGGTAATCTGCAATTTGCAGCACTGTTTTGCCCTGCTGTTGCAGGTAATAAATGGCTTTGCGGGTCGCTGAGTCCGGGTTCACCGCTGCAGCAGCAATGGTCACCACCTTGCCCGCCATTTTGTCGATCACTACCACCGGGCGCGCCAGTCGTGTTGCCAACGCCTGTGCCGTCTCGCCTTGTGTCTCAATCAATAAAACATCGTCAATTTCCGTGACGCCGTCACTTTTATTTTCTACTTTCATTGGGCTAAAACTGTCGCTTATCGCTTCCAGGCCAACAACTGCCTCACGTTCCGCGCGCCAGTCGTACACGCCAAGCCCACTTTTTTTGCCCAACCGTCCACCAATCACCAGTTCTTGTTGCACCAGCGAAGGTAAAAAACGACGCTCCTGCCAGAAAGCGTTAAACACCGAACAGGTGACAGCAAAATTGACGTCCTGACCAATCAGATCGGTTAATTCCAGCGGCCCCATCGGGAAACCAGCACCATCGCGAAGCGCAGCGTCAATCACTTCTGGTGAAGCAACCTGCTCTTCCAGTGCCCGCCAGGCCTCGGAATAATAAGGACGCGCAACACGGTTAACGATAAATCCAGGTGTCGAATGACAGCGCACAGGCTGCTTACCCCAACTCAACGTCAGTTCACACAACTGCTCAACAACTTCCGCCGCCGTTGCCAGCCCACTGACCACCTCCACCAACTTCATGACAGGTGCCGGGTTAAAAAAATGCAGCCCCGCAACACGTTCAGGATTTTTTACCTCCGCAGCAATCGCGGTAATAGAGATTGACGATGTGTTAGTGGTCAATAGCGTTTGTGGCGGGCAAACTTCTGCCAGTTGTGCAAAGAGCGCTTTTTTAACTTCCAGACGTTCAGACGCCGCTTCAATGACCAGCTCCGCTGCTGCCAGCGCGTGAATATCGGTCACCGGGATCAGGCGTTTCAATGTGCGTTCACAGGTTTCAGCAGTCAGTTTTCCCCGCGTCACGCGTGAATTTAGCCGCGCGTGTATCCCGTCGATTGCGCGGGTCAGCGCTTCAGCAGAAATGTCATACAGTAAAACCTGATGTCCATGACTGGCGGCAACTTCAGCAATGCCAGCCCCCATGGTGCCGCTCCCAATCACTGCCACAGTTTGCACATTTATCATCATGCTATTTCCCCGTGAACTGCGGTGAGCGTTTAGCCAGGAACGCACTGACACCTTCACGATAATCTGCGCTCCGTCCGGCAAGTCGCTGATAGTCACGTTCCAGATCCAGTTGCGTATCGAGCGTATTGGTTTCAGCGCTATTTATCGCTTGCTTGATAAGTCCAAGACCAAATGTCGGTTGTGTCGCCAGATGCCGTGCTAGCTGTTGCGCGGTATCTGCCAGCGTTTCATCATCAACAACCTGCCAGATCATCCCCCATTCGTGCGCCTGTTCAGCACTCAGTTGATTCCCCAGCAGTGCCAGCCCTAGGGCGCGCGCTCGTCCGGCAACGCGTGGCAGTAACCAGGTACCACCGCAGTCGGGTACTAAACCTAATTTACTAAACGCCATGACGAATTTTGCTGAACGGGCAGCAATAACGATGTCGCATCCCAGTGCCAGTGTTGCGCCAGCTCCTGCCGCCACGCCATTGACTGCACAGATCACCGGTTTTGGCAGTTTTGCAAGGCGACGTACCAGTGGGTTATAGAAACGCTCCACTGACATACCTAAATCCGGTGCGGGGCCTGTGGGATCAACATTACGATCGTTAAGATCCTGACCAGCACAAAATCCGCGCCCGGCACCTGTAATTAACAGGCAACGGATAGTGTCGTCGCGCTCGGCCTGTTTCAGGCTCTCTGCGAGTTGTGCGTGCATCTCATCATTAAAACTGTTCAGGCGTTCCGGGCGGTTGAGCGTTAGTGTCATCACGCCCTTTTCTACATGACTGAGGATGAATTCCATCATTAGCGTCCTTTAAAGTCGGGCGTGCGTTTTTGTAAGAAAGCGGAGATGCCTTCATGACGATCTTCTGTTGCCGCCAGCAAGGTGAATAACTGTCGCTCCTGGGCAAGTCCGGCTTGCAAAGCCACTTCCTGCGACTGGCGCAGCGCTTGCTTTGCCGCTTGTAAGGCCAGCGGCGAGTGACGTGCCATTTTCGACGCCAGCTGTAAGGCGTATTCGAGGGTTAAATCGCTGGGGAAGACGTCGCTAACCAGCCCGGCCTGCAGTGCTTGCTGGGCGGTGATGCTTTCTCCGCTCAGCACCATTTTGCTGGCTAACGATTTACCGACACTACGGATTAAACGTTGCGTTCCGCCTGCGCCCGGCATGATGCCGAGAGTGATTTCCGGCAACCCAAAACGCGCGCTCTCTCCGGCAACCACCACATCGCACAACAATGCCAGTTCGCAACCCGCACCAAGCGCGTAACCATTGACGGCTGCGATGAGTGGTTTGTTAAAGGCCTGCAATCGCGCCCATAGCTGGGGACGTGTATCGTTTAAGGTGGCCGCAAGATCTTTTTCCGCCATTTCGTTGAGATCGGCCCCGGCGGCAAAAAAGCGTGCATTACCGGTAATCACACAGACCGAAATACTGCTATCGGTAGCCGCAGCTTCCAGTTCATTTACCAGTTGCGTCAGCAGAGCATTATTCAGTGCATTACGTGCGGCGGGACGGTTAAGGGTCAGTAACAATACTTGTTGCTGACGGCTGACGATCAGTTCGCTCATGCCATCCCCTTCGCGTCAAAGTCAACCACCACATCGCTGGTCAGCGGCAGTGCCTGGCAACTCAACACATAGCCTGCGGCCAGTTCATCCGGTTCCAGACTGTAATTGGTTTCCATCGCCACTTTGCCACGCAGCACTTTGCATTTGCAGGTCGCACAGACGCCGCCTTTGCAGGCATAGGGCAGATCAGCCCCCTGGCGCAATGCCGCATCGAGAATGCTTTCATCGTCGGCATTAAGCACGATTTCCCGATCCCGCCCATCCTGACGTACAGTCACTTTTTGTCCGTCACTTTGCACGTTAACGCTACGTTTGACGCGCGTGCCAGGCGTATTAAACCGCTCCAGATGAATCGCTTTTTCTGGCATTCCCAGTGCTTTTAAGGCGGTTTCCGCGTCATCCATCATCGCCGCCGGACCACAAATAAACGCCTCATCATAAAGACGAAAATTAATGAGCGAGGCCCCAAGTGACTGTAATTTTTCACCGTCAATACGCCCGTGAAGCAGATCGCTGTCGAGAGTTTCCTGACTGAAAATGCACAACAACTGTAAACGCTGAGGATATTTGTCTTTCAGGTCTGCCAGTGCCTGGCGAAACATCATGCTCTGGCTGGTACGGTTACCGTAGATCAGGGTGAACTGACTTTCAGACTCGGTTTGTAAAGTGGTGGCGATAATCGCCAGCATTGGCGTAATACCTGATCCTGCTGCAATTGCCAGATAGCGGCCCTGACGTTCGGCCTGCGGCTGATAGCCGAAATGCCCCTGCGGCACCATGACCTCCAGCGTCATACCCTGGCGGATGTGTTCGCGGGCATAGCGGGAGAAATGTCCGCCTTCAATGGCTTTCACCGCCACACTAATTTCGCCAGGCAGGTAGCTGCGGCAAATGGAGTAACAACGGCGTAATTCTTCACCATTAAGGCTGGCTTTTAAGGTCAAATGTTGACCGGGGCGAAAGCGATACGCCTCCTGCAAAGGCTGGGGCACCGCAAAGGTAATGGTCACCGCATCACGGGTTTCCGGCTCCACTTTTGCCACCGTTAAGGAATGAAACGTTGTCATGGCATCCTCAAATACATTTGAAATAATCGAAAGGTTCGCGACAGCTATCGCAGCGATACAATGCTTTGCAGGCCGTGGAACCAAATTCACTGATAAGTGTGGTATGGACGCTGGCGCAACGCGGGCAACGTACTTCTGGCGGCAAATGGGCATGGCAACTGTGTCCGGCGGGCGGGCTAATGCCATACTGTCGCAGACGCTCACGGGCATCGGGGGTCATCCAGTCGGTGGTCCACGCCGGGTCGAGTTGCAGCACAACCTGAACGGGGGTAAACCCGTTGGTTGTCATTGCCTCACGTATCGCGCCAATCAAATGTTCCGTTGCCGGACAACCGGAATATGTCGGCGTAAAGCCGATCACCCATCCTTCTCCCATCTGTGTCACATTACGCACCATGCCTAAATCAGTAATGGTCAGCACCGGGATCTCCGGATCCGGGATCTGGCTGAGTAGCGCCCATATCTCATGCACCTGTGGCGGTGCAATGGTGGCCAGACGTTGCATACCCATCTCCTCTGTTACCATTGCTGACCGGGTAAGACACGCTGGAGATACTGCATTTCTGCCAGCATGGGTCCAAGGTGTTCGGTATGCAGTCCTTTTTTACCGCCAGTGCGATACGCCTGCTCTTGCGGTACGTTCAATGTGGCTTCGTTGAACCCAGCAAAAACTTCGGCTTCCCACGCTGCGCGTAAAGTGCGTGGGTCAACCGCAATACCCTCTTTACTCAGTGCAATATCAATCTCGTCGGCATCGAACAGTTCGGCGGTAAAACGCCACAACTTGTTGATGGCCTGCTGCATCTTTTGCCCTGATACGTCAGTCCCATTGCCCAGTCGCTCCAGCCAACCACGACTAAAACGCAGGTGATAACGCGCTTCTTTGATTGCTTTGGCAGAAATCGCCGCCAGTTGCGGATCACGGCTTTCCATCAGACGGGTAAAGAGCGCCACATGCCATGCATCGATGAAATACTGACGTGCAATGGTGTCGGCAAAATTGCCGTTTGGTTGTTCAACCAACAATAAGTTGCTGAACTGGCGCTCGTCTCGGGTGAAGGTCAGGGTATCTTCATCGCCTTCTCCCGCTAATTCAGCGGCATACGATAAGAAGTTGCGTGCCTGACCTAATAAATCGAGGCCAATGTTTGCCAGTGCGAGATCGATTTCCAGTTCCGGTGCGTGACCGCACCATTCACCCAACCGCTGGGAGAGCACCAGGCAGTTATCGCCCAGGCGCAAGGTGTAAGCCGTTAACTGATTCATTTCCGACCTCACATGTGCTCAATGCCATCAGGGATGGTGTAAAACGTTGGATGGCGATAGACCTTGCTTTCAGCCGGATCAAAAAATTCACCGCGTTCTTCCGGTTGCGAGGCAACAATTTCACTCGCCTTCACCACCCAAATTGAACATCCTTCGCTACGACGGGTATAAGCATCACGGGCATTTTCCAGTGCCATCCGCTCATCGGCAGCATGTAAACTGCCAACATGGCGGTGTGATAAGCCCTGTTTGCCACGCACGAAAACTTCGTATAACGGCCAGTAAACATTACTCATTTTGAAACTCCTTATGCGACCTTACAGGCATGTTGTTTTTGTGCATGGGCCAGCGCAGCTTCCCGTACCCAGGTACCTTCTTCCCAGGCTTTACGTTTGGCGTCGAGCCGCTCCTGATTACAAATTCCGCGACCGTTTATCACTTCGTTAAACTCCTGCCAGTCGATCTCACCAAATCGGTAGTGCCCGCTTTCAGTATCAAAATGCAGATCCGGGTCAGGAACGGTCATACCGAGCATTTCAACCTGTGGAACGGTGTTATCCACGAAACGCTGGCGGAGTTCGTCGTTGGTGAAACGTTTGATTTTCCAGGCGAGACTTCTGGCGCTGTTTGGCGAGTTATCATCGTTTGGCCCGAACATCATTAAGGCTGGCCACCAGAAACGGTTAATGGCGTCTTGCAACATCTGCTTTTGAGCTTCGCTGCCCTGCGCCAGTGCCATGCAGGCTTCAAACCCCTGACGCTGGTGAAAACTCTCTTCTTTGCAGATTTTCACCATTGCTCTGGCATACGGGCCATAAGAAGTGCGGCATAACGCCACCTGATTGACGATCGCTGCGCCATCCACCAGCCAGCCGATAACGCCGATATCAGCCCAACTCAATGTCGGATAATTAAAGATGGAGGAATATTTCATCCGTCCGTCGAGCATTTTTTGGTAGATGTCTTCTCTGGCACAGCCCAGTGTTTCGGCGGCGCTATAGAGATACAGACCATGACCGGCTTCATCCTGCACTTTGGCTAACAGAATGGCTTTACGCCGCAAGGTTGGTGCGCGAGTGATCCAGTTACCTTCAGGCAACATACCCACAATCTCGGAGTGCGCATGCTGCCCAATCTGGCGGATCAATGTCTTTCGGTAAGCATCGGGCATCCAGTCCTGCGGCTCGATAGCCGTTTCCTGGGCTATCCGTTGCTCAAAGCGTTCTTCTTGGGTCACGTCATCACCTTTACGATTCCAGTTTTCGTGATTCAATCAAAAACACGAATCACATTGTTTTATGAAAGTTACACAGTGGTTAACTAAAATCACAAATTTTGTATATTTGAACTGTGACGGATTTCGCACCCTATTTTTATAAATCATTATTTATCAGTGTATTAATGTTTTTCGCAGTTGCTATACAGATCGCACAGTTAACATTTCGTTAAAAGACCACTTGCTTTTTATGATTCGCGATTTAACTATTAGCAACAGAAATGTGAAACATCTGGAGAGTAGCGATGCAGCAGTTAGCCAGTTTCTTATCCGGTACCTGGCAGTCTGGCCGGGGCCGTAGCCGTTTGATTCACCACGCTATTAGCGGCGAGGCGTTATGGGAAGTGACCAGTGAAGGTCTTGATATGGCGGCTGCCCGCCAGTTTGCCATTGAAAAAGGTGCCCCCGCCCTCCGCGCGATGACCTTTATCGAACGTGCGGCGATGCTTAAAGCGGTCGCTAAACATCTGCTGAGTGAAAAAGAGCGTTTCTATGCTCTTTCTGCACAAACAGGCGCAACGCGGGCAGATAGTTGGGTTGATATTGAAGGCGGTATTGGGACGTTATTTACTTACGCCAGCCTCGGTGGCCGGGAGCTGCCTGACGATACGCTGTGGCCGGAAGATGAATTGATCCCCTTATCGAAAGAAGGTGGATTTGCCGCGCGCCATGTACTGACCTCGAAGTCAGGTGTGGCGGTGCATATTAACGCCTTTAACTTCCCCTGCTGGGGAATGCTGGAAAAGCTGGCACCAACGTGGCTGGGCGGAATGCCAGCCATCATAAAACCAGCTACCGCGACGGCCCAACTGACTCAGGCGATGGTGAAATCAACTGTCGATAGTGGTCTTGTTCCCGAAGGCGCAATTAGTCTGATCTGCGGTAGTGCGGGCGACCTTTTGGATCATCTGGACAGCCAGGATGTGGTGACTTTCACGGGGTCCGCGACGACCGGACAGATGCTGCGAGTTCAGCCAAATATCGTTGCCAAATCTATCCCCTTCACTATGGAAGCTGATTCCCTGAACTGCTGCGTACTGGGCGAAGATGTCACCCCAGATCAACCGGAGTTTGCGCTGTTTATTCGTGAAGTTGTGCGTGAGATGACCACAAAAGCCGGGCAAAAATGTACGGCAATCCGGCGGATTATTGTGCCGCAAGTATTGGTTAATGCTGTCAGTGACGCTCTGGTTGCGCGATTACAGAAAGTCGTGGTCGGTGATCCTGCGCAGGAAGGCGTGAAAATGGGCGCACTGGTAAATGCTGAGCAGCGTGCCGATGTGCAGGAAAAAGTGAACACATTGCTGGCTGCAGGATGCGAGATTCGCCTCGGTGGTCAGGCGGATTTATCTGCTGCGGGTGCCTTCTTCCCGCCAACCTTATTGTACTGTCCGCAGCCGGGTGAAACACCGGCGGTACATGCAACAGAAGCCTTTGGCCCTGTCGCAACGCTAATGCCAGCACAAAACCAACAACATGCTCTGCAACTGGCTTGTGCAGGCGGCGGTAGCCTTGCGGGAACGCTGGTGACGGCTGATCCGCAAATAGCGCGTCAGTTTATTGCCGACGCGGCACGTACGCATGGGCGAATTCAGATCCTCAATGAAGAATCGGCAAAAGAATCCACCGGGCATGGCTCCCCACTGCCACAACTGGTACATGGTGGGCCTGGTCGCGCAGGAGGCGGTGAAGAATTAGGTGGTTTACGGGCGGTGAAACATTACATGCAGCGAACCGCTGTTCAGGGTAGTCCGACGATGCTTGCCGCTATCAGTAAACAGTGGGTGCGTGGTGCGAAAGTCGAAGAAGATCGTATTCATCCGTTCCGCAAATATTTTGAGGAGCTGCAACCAGGCGACAGCCTGTTGACTCCCCGCCGCACAATGACAGAGGCCGATATTGTGAACTTTGCTTGCCTCAGCGGCGATCATTTCTATGCACATATGGATAAGATTGCTGCTGCCGAATCTATTTTTGGTGAGCGTGTAGTACATGGGTATTTTGTGCTTTCTGCGGCTGCGGGTCTGTTTGTCGATGCCGGAGTTGGTCCGGTCATTGCTAACTACGGGCTGGAAAACTTGCGTTTTATCGAACCCGTAAAACCAGGCGATACCATCCATGTGCGTCTCACCTGTAAGCGCAAGACGCTGAAAAAACAGCGTAGCGCAGAAGAAAAACCAACAGGTGTAGTAGAATGGTCGGTAGAGGTATTCAATCAGCATCAAACCCCGGTGGCGCTGTATTCAATTCTGACGCTGGTGGCCAGGCAGCACGGTGATTTTGTCGATTAATCGGTCAATGAAGGGCAACGGCGAATAGTTGCCCTTTTATTTCACCAAATTTTGTGACGTTGTCACATTATGCATGATGTGTATCTGTATTTTCAGGGCACTCACTGTATGAAAAGCTGGCACACCTGCCAAACAACCTGGCAGGTGCAGGCAATCCCCTTTACATCAGTACTGATAATGTGAACCTGACTAAACCGCCCACAGAGCGCGGTTGCTAACAAGAACACAACATCTGACGAGGTTAATAATGGGAAGCCCCTCTCTGTATTCTGCCCGTAAAACAGCCCTGGCGTTGGCAGTCGCCTTAAGTTTCGCCTGGCAAGCGCCGGTATTTGCCCACGGTGGTGAAGCGCATATGGTGCCAATGGATAAAACGCTTAAAGAATTTGGTGCCGATGTGCAGTGGGACGACTACGCCCAGATCTTTACCCTGATTAAAGATGGCGCGTACGTGAAAGTGAAGCCTGGTGCGCAAACAGCAATTGTTAATGGTCAGCCTCTGGCACTGCAAGTCCCGGTAGTGATGAAAGACAATAAAGCCTGGGTTTCTGACACCTTTATTAACGATGTTTTCCAGTCCGGGCTGGATCAAACCTTTCAGGTAGAAAAGCGCCCTCACCCACTTAATGCGCTAACTGCGGACGAAATTAAACAGGCCGTTGAAATTGTTAAAGCTTCCGCGGACTTCAAACCCAATACCCGTTTTACTGAGATCTCCCTGCTACCGCCAGATAAAGAGGCTGTCTGGGCGTTTGCGCTGGAAAACAAACCGGTTGACCAGCCGCGCAAAGCCGACGTCATTATGCTCGACGGCAAACATATCATCGAAGCGGTAGTGGATCTGCAAAACAACAAATTGCTCTCCTGGCAACCCATTAAAGACGCCCACGGAATGGTGTTGCTGGATGATTTCGCCAGTGTGCAGAACATTATTAACAACAGTGAAGAATTTGCCGCTGCCGTGAAGAAGCGCGGTATTACTGATACGAAGAAAGTGATTACCACGCCGCTGACCGTAGGTTATTTCGATGGTAAAGATGGCCTGAAACAAGATGCCCGGTTGCTCAAAGTCATCAGCTATCTTGATGTCGGTGATGGCAACTACTGGGCACATCCCATCGAAAACCTGGTGGCGGTCGTTGATTTAGAACAGAAAAAAATCGTTAAGATTGAAGAAGGTCCGGTAGTTCCGGTGCCAATGACCGCACGCCCATTTGATGGCCGTGACCGTGTTGCTCCGGCAGTTAAGCCTATGCAAATCATCGAGCCTGAAGGTAAAAATTACACCATTACTGGCGATATGATTCACTGGCGTAACTGGGATTTTCACCTCAGCATGAATTCTCGCGTCGGGCCGATGATCTCCACCGTGACTTATAACGACAATGGCACCAAACGCAAAGTCATGTACGAAGGTTCTCTCGGCGGCATGATTGTACCTTACGGTGATCCTGATATTGGCTGGTACTTTAAAGCGTATCTGGACTCTGGTGACTACGGTATGGGCACGCTAACCTCGCCAATTGCCCGTGGTAAAGATGCACCGTCTAACGCAGTGCTCCTTAATGAAACCATTGCCGACTACACTGGCGTGCCGATGGAGATCCCTCGCGCTATCGCGGTATTTGAACGTTATGCCGGGCCTGAGTATAAGCATCAGGAAATGGGCCAGCCCAACGTCAGTACCGAACGCCGGGAGTTGGTGGTGCGCTGGATCAGTACAGTGGGTAACTATGACTACATTTTTGACTGGATCTTCCATGAAAACGGCACTATTGGCATTGATGCCGGTGCTACGGGCATCGAAGCGGTGAAAGGTGTTAAAGCGAAAACCATGCACGATGAGACGGCGAAAGATGACACGCGCTACGGCACGCTTATCGATCACAATATCGTGGGTACTACACACCAGCATATTTATAATTTCCGCCTCGATCTGGATGTAGATGGCGAGAATAACAGCCTGGTGGCGATGGACCCGGTGGTAAAACCGAATACTGCCGGTGGCCCACGCACCAGTACCATGCAAGTTAATCAGTACAACATCGGCAATGAACAGGATGCCGCGCAGAAGTTTGATCCGGGCACGATTCGTCTGTTGAGTAACCCGAACAAAGAGAACCGCATGGGCAATCCAGTTTCCTATCAAATTATTCCTTATGCAGGTGGTACTCACCCGGTAGCAAAAGGTGCCCAGTTCGCCCCGGACGAGTGGATCTATCATCGTTTAAGCTTTATGGACAAGCAGCTTTGGGTAACGCGTTATCACCCTGGCGAGCGTTTCCCGGAAGGCAAATATCCGAACCGTTCCTCTCATGACACCGGTCTTGGACAATACAGTAAGGATAACGAGTCGCTGGACAACACCGACGCCGTTATCTGGATGACTACCGGCACCACACATGTGGCCCGTGCCGAAGAGTGGCCGATTATGCCGACCGAATGGGTACATACTCTGCTTAAACCATGGAACTTCTTTGACGAAACGCCAACGCTAGGGGCGATAAAGAAAGATAAGTGATTGTTTCAGACTAAAAAAACGGCACCTGGTGCCGTTTTTTACTTATGCGCGAACCAGATTAATACCGTACACACACCGACTTGGTTTCACACCAACCGTCCAGCCAGTCCGGGCCAAAATCACGGCCTGTTCCTGACTGCTTCATCCCACCAAACGGTAAGTTAGCGTCAATTAAGGTATGACTGTTTACCCACACCGTACCTGCCTGTAAGCGATCGCTATATTCCAGAGCCTGGGAGAGATTTTGCGTCCAGACGCTGGCAGTTAAGCCATATTCCGTGTCGTTTGCCAGTTGTAACGCCTCTTCTCCATCCGCTACACGCACCAGGTTAACCACCGGACCAAACACCTCTTCACGAGTTAAGCGCAATTTAGCATCGGGATTTACCACCAGCGTTGGCGCAACATAATATCCCTCTCCGGCAGGTCCACTCGCCCCGCGAATCAGCTCTGCTTGCTGTGCCTGCGCATCGTCAAGGAATGAACGCACTTTGTCGCAATGCGCACGAGAAACCAAAGGGTTAATCTGTGCAACAGGTGACATCCCCGGTCCCACTTGCAACGATTTTACCGCCTGCTCAAATCCACTAACCAGCGTGTCAAACAACGGCGCTTCAATATAAATTCGCGAACTGGCGGCGCATACTTGCCCCTGATTCAGGAAACTTCCGGTCATCAAGCCTTCAATAACCCATTGCGGATCAGCATCTTTTAATACAATTGCCGGGTTTTTACCGCCCAGTTCCAGCGTTACACGCGTCAAGCGATCAGCAGCAGTTCTGGCAATACCTTTGCCCGTCGCGGTTGAACCGGTAAAACTGATTTTCGCAACATGAGGATGTGACGTCAGGGCCGCGCCGCATACAGAACCTGACCCGGTGACCACATTAAAAACGCCATCAGGAATACCTGCCTCGCTGGCCAGTTCCGCCACGCGCAACATAGTCAGTGGCGTGGTTTCCGATGGCTTAATCACGATTGAACAGCCTGCTGCCAGTGCTGGCATCACCTTCCACATGCCAATCATCAACGGAAAGTTCCATGGTACAATTCCCGCTACCACGCCAACCGGCTCTTTACGCGTCCAGGCCTGATAACGCGCCCCCTGGGGTAAGGGAATCGACAAGTCCAGCGTTTTACCCGCGATTTTGGTCGTTAACCCGGCGGTATAACGCATCCAGTTCAGCGTACAGCCCACTTCAAAAGCACGGGAAATGGCAATTGACTTGCCTTGCTCCAGGGTTTCCAGTTGCGCCAGCTCCTCACTGTGCTGCTCCACCAGATCAGCAAAACGTAGCAGAATACGTTCACGCTCTGCGGGTAATCGTCCGGCCCAACGACGCGAGACAAAGGCCCGCCAGGCAGACATGACTGCGTTATCTACATCCGCTTCGTTGGCATCAGCAGTAGACGCAATTTCTTGCCCGGTGGCCGGATCAAAGATCGCCAACCGTTTTTCACTTTGTGCGGGGCCAGGACGACCATCAATATAAAGACCGTGTTGACGATCGAGAAACTGTTGGACCTGGCTTAATACTGCTACATGCGGCTCTGTCATCACTTTTCCTTATTATTTACCCAGTGTGATTTCAGTGTACGCAGCGACAAGAAAAGTCACTTTTTTCGCTGTGACATTCGCTTTGTCAGCTGTGACAAGCTCCGCAAATCGTGACAATAACCGCTTATGTCTCTATGCCTGACAAGACTTATTTCCTATAGTCAGGTTCATTAGCTTCGTTTATTGCAACACAAATGCAACAATAAAAATACATTTCACAGAGCGAAAACGTGCCATGACCCCCGCAGTGGATAATGAGTTTCAGCAATGGCTTTCCCAAATCAATCAGGTATGCGGAAATTTTACCGGACGCCTGCTGACTGAGCGTTACACGGGTGTACTGGACACGCATTTTGCCAAAGGACTAAAGCTGAGTACCGTGACAACCAGCGGGGTGAATTTATCCCGCACCTGGCAGGAAGTAAAAGGCAGCGACGATGCCTGGTTTTACACCGTTTTTCAGCTTAGTGGTCAGGCAATAATGGAGCAGGATGAGCGTCAGGTGCAGATTGGCGCTGGCGATATTACGTTACTCGATGCCTCACGCCCCTGTTCGCTTTACTGGCAGGAGTCTTCTAAACAGATTTCATTACTTTTGCCACGCACTCTGCTGGAACAATATTTTCCCCATCAAAAACCTGTCTGCGCAGAAAGACTGGACGCTGACTTACCCATGGTGCAACTCAGTCATCGCCTGTTACAGGAGAGCATGAATAATCCGGCACTTTCTGAAACAGAAAGTGAAGCTGCGCTACAGGCGATGGTGTGTCTGCTTCGCCCAGTACTTCATCAGCGGGAATCTGTCCAACCTCGCCGTGAACGTCAGTTTCAAAAAGTGGTTACGTTGATAGACGATAATATTCGCGAAGAGATATTACGCCCGGAGTGGATAGCCGGAGAGACAGGTATGTCAGTACGTAGTTTGTACCGAATGTTTGCCGATAAAGGTTTGGTAGTCGCGCAATATATTCGTAACCGTCGTCTCGATTTTTGTGCAGATGCGATTCGCCATGCCGCAGATGATGAAAAACTGGCAGGCATCGGCTTTCATTGGGGATTTTCTGACCAGAGTCATTTTTCAACGGTATTTAAGCAACGCTTTGGGATGACGCCAGGCGAGTATCGACGTAAATTCCGCTAACTAATTGGCGTTGTGTGTACTGCAACGCCAATTAGTTAAAACAGATATTTGACTACGCATATTTCAGGGCGAAAGGCAATTTGACAGGAGCTTTTGAATATTCACCTTGTTTCAGGAAAATAGATCAATCGTTTTCTCCTGTAGCGTTATCCCGATAGTGCGGTTTTGCTATTAAAATTTTCGCACCCATTTACCGTTTATCCCTTGTACATATTCCCCCGGTTTGGCCCGAGCTACGAGCTTTTGCCCGGCGAGTTTCGCGATATCATCTACCGACACATTATTTTGCTTTGCCAGTTGTTGGTAACTCGCTTTACGTTCAGCATTAATGTCGGTTACTAATTTCTCTGTTTCAGCATCCGTTTTCAGCGCAACCAGATAACCATAAAATGTTTCACCTACCCGCCCCTGAGTTCTGGCTTCATCCAGAGTCAATGCCATTACATTGCTGCTTACCAGCCCAACAAGAAACGCACAAAGAAGTAATGTTTTCTTCATCATCGCCTCAGAAAAGATCGCTACGAGTTTCAAGCAGCTCTTCGACATCTTTGTCTGCCTTGATGATGATCTCATGCTCAATTTTAACGTTCATATTGATAGTGATCGGTTCCTTAGGTGCAGCGACTTCAATGCGAGGCGTACAGCCAACCAGCATAAAAGATGACGTCAACGCAGCCAGTAAAATTTTCATTGTTTTTCCTCACACTCTTTTCCTTGCGGACAGTCATTTCCCGGCAGACGCGCGTTCTGCTCCAACCATGCCTGGAGATTATCGCCAAAGCGTAAACTGCGCCACAGCGTAAAAATATTCTCTTCATGATGGTAATTAAGGTTTACCGTACCGCTTTTACCATCAACGCGACTGGTACCTGTAATGTTGGCCTGCATGGTTAATAAACCGAGATTATCTAAATTAATATTTGTCGATGAACGGCTAATTTCCATATAGCGCAACCAGTTAATTGCTGAACCCGCAGTCATATTGTCTTTCACCACCGCATCTGCGGTGTCTTTATCCAGCCGCAAGGTCATTGGCCCGCTATTTGCCAGCCAACCATCTTTCACTATCCATTTTTCGTTGTTTAGCCATAACGGCAATGCACCACTAAATGCCCCGGACATGGCGAATTGTTTCGGATTGACGGCGCTAACCAGTTCGCTGGATGAGAGATTATTCAGCCGCAACAGCGCCGGATCATGTTGCGGCATACGTAATTGTTTCATCAGCACGTTACCGCCTAACACATCGACGCTAACATCAGTCAACAGCAATGGTTCTTCTTCTGTCCACGGATAGCGCCCTTGCAAATCAGCCGTAATATTTTTCGCTGTCACCAGATTAATCACTTCGGCAATTCGCAACGTAACGGGGCCGCGAGTCCCCAGATGCCAGGCTCCATCGGCAAAACGGAAAGGCAGGACAAAATCGACACCGTTAACCTGATTATCTGGCATCCAGGCACTACCGCCTTTCAACACACCGTGCCCTCCCGCGCGGAATCCTTGTTCAGGCGCAGCAGAAAATGCGACCTGGGCATATAGTTCGCCATCGCGTAAGTTCATCTTCCAGTCGGGTGGCACCAGCGGCTGGAATACGGTCAGTGATTGTTTAGGCCACCAGGCGTTACCGCGCAGACGAATACCGTCCCAGCGACCATTTACCCGAACCGGGCCAATCTCACCAGCATGTAAATCGCCTTTAAAGAGGAAATACGTCGGATCGCGCCCATCGACGCTAAATTTTAAGGTTGATGGCGGTAACACACTGCCGCCAGTGAACAGTGTTTGCCCGGCGTCCAGTGACAGCGCGCCGCTAAAGGAGGGATGCTGTGCGTCACGTACCCAGACGACGGGCTTGTCGAGAATTAGTCGCGGCGTTTCTACCGTCATCGTACCGTATTGTAACTGGTCGAAACCGGTGGAGAGATCGGTCAGCGTAATCGTGCTGTCATGCCACTCACCCTTTCCTGCGACATCCCAGGTGGCATTCATCGGTGTAAAACTGCCTTTTCCCCAGTAGCGCCACTGCCAGCGGCCAGCGTCAGGGAGAAAATCATTCGCCAGCCCATCCATATGCAGCACGAAATCGCCCAGTTCATTTTCATGCGCCTGCAAAATGGCCTGCAAACGTCCGTCAACACCACGTTGGGTGACTTTTACACCCGCTAAAGGCCAGCGGATTTCATCGATGTCCAGCGAATCGATGACTCTTCCCTTCGAACGTAATAACGCGCCTGGCTCAAAGGCCAGCGTTGGGTCAGTCAGACTTCCGCTTAGCTGCGCAGGTAAGCGGGCATATAAAATGAGATCCGCCTGTTTCGCTTCACCGGTCAGCTGCAAAGGCAGCTGGCTGTTATCCATGCTTAATTTTCCTGGGCCAAAATTAAGCACCGCGTTGCCCTTACCCGCTTGCCCCTGGGTCAGCACACTCAGTCGTCCGCTGACCAGAGCGTTCTCGAGCCCTGCCTGCCAGTTGTCGACTTTGACACCCAGTCGGCCACTCAAAGGAAAACCTGCATACGGCCAGCTCCAGCGACCATCGCTTACGGTCAATTGTTGACGAGTAATTTGCCACGGCAAATCGAGCAACGGATCGCCGTTATCCCGTGCCAGCACAATCAATTGCCCGCTATTTTCCTGCCAGTCCAGCTCGGCATCCACCAGTGACGGTTCCTGCGGCAAGTTTAACGTCGCAGTAGCATGGCCACTTACAGGAAGTCCATCCGGCACTAGCGGCATAGTAAATTCCCCCACCAGTTTTACCGGCGGCTGATTTTCAAACGCGGCGACATCCAGTTCGCTGACTGTAAGTTGTTGCCCTTTAAGCTGGCCTTGAAATTTAACTTTTTCGCCCTGATAACGCAGTTGCTGGATATCAGAGGTTAACGCGAGAGAGAGTTTTCCCTGCCACTCCTGCCAGGGAGAAAAAATCAGTTTATCGATATTGATCCAGGTGTTAGGCAACATGGCCTGCCACTGCGCGAGGGTTTTTGGAGCGGCAGGCGATTGCTCCGTCTGCGGCAATTTCGCCAGACAAGCAGAATCAAGTTCTACCGTGCCGACGTTCAATAACCAGCGGCTCGGATGTGAAAGGCTGGCGTTGGTGATATGCGCAAGCTGACAATCTCCCACCAGATAACGGAGATCGGGAATGATTAAACCTTTACGCGTAATGCGTGGGCTTTCATCTAATGCAATACGTGTCCCGAGCGGTAGCCAGATGCCCGCCAGCGTGGGAACCCACAAGCCGAGCGTCATCAGCAGCGTCAACGGCACAAGAATAATCAGTAATAACAGCGCGAGAACGGCTTTATATTTACCCAGCATGGGTAGTTAATATCCTGATTTAGCGAAAAATTAAGCATTCAATACGGGTATTGTGGCATGTTTAACCGTTCAGTTGAAGGTTGCGCCTACACTAAGCATAGTTGTTGATGAATTTTTCAATATCGCCATGGCTTTCAATTATATTTGAAATTTTGTAAAATATTTTTAGTAGCTTAAATGTGATTCAACATCACTGGAGAAAGTCTTATGAAACTCGCCGTTTATAGCACAAAACAGTACGACAAGAAGTACCTGCAACAGGTGAACGAGTCCTTTGGCTTTGAGCTGGAATTTTTTGACTTTCTGCTGACGGAAAAAACCGCTAAAACTGCCAATGGCTGCGAAGCGGTATGTATTTTCGTAAACGATGACGGCAGCCGCCCGGTGCTGGAAGAGCTGAAAAAGCACGGCGTTAAATATATCGCCCTGCGCTGTGCCGGTTTCAATAACGTCGACCTTGACGCGGCAAAAGAACTGGGGCTGAAAGTAGTCCGTGTTCCAGCCTATGATCCAGAAGCCGTTGCTGAACACGCCATCGGTATGATGATGACGCTGAACCGCCGTATTCATCGCGCGTATCAGCGTACTCGTGACGCCAACTTCTCTCTGGAAGGTCTGACCGGCTTTACTATGTATGGCAAAACGGCAGGCGTTATCGGTACCGGTAAAATCGGTGTGGCGATGCTGCGCATTCTGAAAGGTTTTGGTATGCGTCTGCTGGCGTTCGATCCGTATCCAAGTGCGGCGGCACTGGAACTCGGTGTGGAGTATGTCGATCTGCCAACCCTGTTCTCTGAATCAGACGTTATCTCTCTGCACTGCCCGCTGACACCGGAAAACTACCATCTGTTGAACGAAGCCGCCTTCGATCAGATGAAAAATGGCGTGATGATCGTCAATACCAGTCGCGGTGCATTGATTGATTCTCAGGCGGCAATTGAAGCGCTGAAAAATCAGAAAATTGGTTCGTTGGGTATGGACGTGTATGAGAACGAACGCGATCTATTCTTTGAAGATAAATCCAACGACGTGATCCAGGATGACGTATTCCGTCGCCTGTCAGCCTGCCACAACGTGCTGTTTACCGGGCACCAGGCATTCCTGACAGCAGAAGCTCTGACCAGTATTTCTCAGACTACGCTGCAAAACTTAAGCAATCTGGAAAAAGGTGAAACCTGCCCGAACGAACTGGTTTAATCTTGCCGCTCCCCTGCAATCCAGGGGAGCTGATTCAGATAATCCCCAATGACCTTTCATTCTCTATTCTTAAAATAGTCCTGAGTCAGAAACTGTAATTGAGAACCACAATGAAGAAAGTAGCCGCGTTTGTTGCGCTAAGCCTGCTGATGGCGGGATGTGTAAGTAATGACAAAATTGCTGTAACCCCAGAACAGCTACAGCATCATCGCTTTGTGCTGGAAAGCGTAAACGGTAAGCCCGTGACCAGCGATAAAAATCCGCCAGAAATCAGCTTTGGTGAAAAGATGATGATTTCCGGCAGCATGTGTAACCGCTTTAGCGGTGAAGGCAAACTGTCTAATGGTGAACTGACAGCCAAAGGGCTGGCAATGACCCGTATGATGTGCGCTAACCCGCAGCTTAATGAACTCGATAACACCATTAGCGAAATGCTGAAAGAAGGTGCACAAGTGGATCTGACCGCGAACCAGTTAACGCTGGCGACCGCGAAACAGACATTAACTTATAAGCTGGCGGATTTAATGAATTAATAGCTGCCACAGCTCCCGGCGGCAAGTGACTGTTCGCTACAGCGTTTGCCGTTGGGTAATGCACACATCCCAATCGCCGTACCATCCAGTTGACGGGCAACAGAAAGCGAACCGCCGATCATTGCACAATTTGCTTCTCCACTACTGGACATCGACGCTTTTAAACCTGGCGCTACGTGCGCCGCAGTCGCCTGCTGAACAGGTTCACTACTACACGCCGACAACAATAAAGCGGCACACCCTACCCAAAACGCTGCTCGCATCTTTTCTTCCTCTGATCTTCAAGCCAAACGACACCGCCATAAATAATAGGCAGCACAGAGGGCGACGTCGAGAGCTGTCCTGCGCGTTGCCCCGCATTTTTACTTTTTTATGGCTATTTTTTTGCCCTCTGTTTGATCAAAACATTCATTACGCTGATGTGGGGGACACAAAAGCGAAAATGCAGAAGAAAGCCATTTGCTAAAATTGAAAGATAACTACTGGGCGCGCAGCAATTTCGTGCGCCCCTCATTTGCGCAATGTAAGGGTGTCATATGATTACTATTGACGGTAATGGCGCGGTTGCTTCGGTGGCGTTTCGCACCAGTGAAGTTATCGCCATCTACCCTATTACCCCCAGTTCCACGATGGCAGAACAGGCTGATGCATGGGCCGGAAACGGCTTGAAAAATGTCTGGGGAGACACACCACGCGTGGTTGAAATGCAGTCGGAAGCGGGGGCTATCGCTACCGTGCATGGCGCTTTGCAGACGGGTGCCCTTTCAACATCGTTTACGTCATCGCAGGGTTTGCTGCTGATGATCCCGACGCTGTACAAACTGGCAGGCGAACTGACGCCATTTGTCCTGCATGTAGCGGCACGTACCGTTGCCACACATGCACTCTCTATTTTTGGCGATCATTCCGACGTTATGGCGGTGCGCCAGACGGGTTGCGCGATGTTGTGTGCGGCAAACGTCCAGGAAGCGCAAGACTTTGCTCTTATTTCGCACATCGCGACGCTGAAGAGCCGCGTGCCATTTATTCATTTCTTTGATGGTTTCCGCACGTCCCACGAAATCAATAAAATTGTCCCGCTGGCCGATGACACGATTCTTGAACTGATACCGCAGGCAGAAATTGATGCCCACCGCGCCCGCGCGCTGAATCCGGAGCATCCGGTGATTCGCGGTACCTCGGCTAACCCGGACACCTACTTCCAGTCACGTGAAGCCACCAACCCGTGGTACAACGCAGTTTACGACCATGTTGAACAGGCGATGAATGATTTCGCTGCCGCGACAGGTCGTCAGTATCAGCCGTTTGAGTATTACGGGCATCCGCAAGCGGAACGGGTGATTATCCTGATGGGCTCTGCCATTGGCACCTGTGAAGAAGTGGTTGATGAATTGCTAACCCGTGGCGAAAAAGTCGGCGTGCTGAAAGTTCGCCTGTACCGTCCCTTCTCCGCCAAACACTTGCTACAAGCTCTGCCGGGATCCGTACGCAGCGTGGCGGTACTGGACAGAACCAAAGAACCCGGTGCCCAGGCAGAACCGCTCTATCTGGATGTGATGACCGCACTGGCAGAAGCCTTTAATAATGGCGAGCGCGAAACCCTGCCCCGTGTCATTGGTGGGCGCTATGGTCTTTCATCCAAAGAATTTGGCCCGGACTGTGTACTGGCGGTATTTGCCGAGCTCAACGCGGCTAAACCGAAAGCGCGCTTTACGGTTGGTATTTACGATGATGTGACCAATCTGTCACTGCCGTTGCCGGAAAACACCCTGCCAAACTCGGCGAAACTTGAAGCCTTGTTTTATGGCCTTGGTAGTGATGGCAGCGTTTCCGCGACCAAAAACAATATCAAGATTATCGGTAATTCCACGCCGTGGTACGCACAGGGCTATTTTGTTTACGACTCCAAAAAGGCGGGCGGCCTGACGGTTTCTCACCTTCGCGTGAGCGAGCAGCCGATTCGTTCCGCTTATCTCATTTCCCAGGCTGATTTTGTTGGCTGCCACCAGTTGCAGTTTATCGATAAATATCAGATGGCTGAACGTTTAAAACCTGGCGGCATTTTCCTGCTCAACACGCCGTACAGCGCAGATGAAGTATGGTCGCGCTTGCCGCAGGAAGTTCAGGCCGTGTTAAACCAGAAAAAAGCGCGCTTCTATGTGATTAACGCGGCGAAAATCGCCCGCGAATGTGGCCTGGCGGCCCGTATTAATACCGTCATGCAGATGGCTTTTTTCCATCTGACGCAAATTCTGCCTGGCGATAGCGCCCTCGCAGAATTGCAGGGTGCGATTGCCAAAAGTTACAGTAGCAAAGGCCAGGATCTGGTGGAACGCAACTGGCAGGCTCTGGCGCTGGCGCGTGAATCCGTTGAAGAAGTTCCGCTGCAGCCGGTTAATCCGCACAGCGCCAATCGACCGCCAGTGGTTTCCGATGCCGCTCCTGATTTCGTGAAAACCGTAACCGCGGCGATGCTCGCCGGGCTTGGTGATGCCCTCCCCGTTTCGGCGCTGCCGCCAGACGGCACCTGGCCGATGGGCACCACGCGCTGGGAAAAACGCAATATCGCCGAAGAGATCCCCATCTGGAAAGAGGAACTCTGTACCCAATGTAACCACTGCGTCGCTGCTTGCCCACACTCAGCTATTCGCGCAAAAGTGGTACCGCCTGAAGCGATGGAAAACGCCCCTGCCAGCCTGCATTCGCTGGATGTGAAATCGCGTGATATGCGCGGGCAGAAATATGTCTTGCAGGTGGCACCGGAAGATTGCACCGGCTGTAACCTGTGCGTCGAAGTTTGCCCGGCGAAAGACCGTCAGAATCCAGAGATTAAAGCTATCAATATGATGTCGCGCCTGGAACATGTCGAAGAAGAGAAAATCAATTACGATTTCTTCCTCAACCTCCCAGAAATCGACCGTAGCAAACTGGAACGTATTGATATTCGTACATCGCAGCTGATTACACCGCTGTTTGAATATTCAGGTGCTTGCTCCGGTTGTGGCGAGACGCCGTATATTAAATTGCTGACTCAGCTCTATGGCGACCGGATGTTGATCGCTAACGCCACCGGCTGTTCTTCAATTTATGGCGGTAACCTGCCCTCTACACCGTATACTACCGATGCCAACGGTCGTGGACCGGCATGGGCGAACTCGCTGTTTGAAGATAACGCCGAATTTGGCCTTGGTTTCCGCCTGACGGTCGATCAACACCGTGTCCGGGTGCTGCGTCTGCTGGATCAATTTGCCGATAAAATCCCGGCGGAATTACTAACTGCGTTGAAATCAGACGCCAAGCCAGAGGTTCGTCGTGAACAGGTTGCAGCTTTACGCCAGCAACTCAAAGATGTTGCCGAAGCACATGAACTGCTACGTGACGCAGATGCACTGGTAGAAAAATCAATCTGGCTGATTGGTGGCGACGGCTGGGCTTACGATATCGGCTTTGGCGGTCTGGATCATGTATTGAGTTTGACCGAAAACGTCAACATTCTGGTGCTGGATACGCAATGCTATTCCAATACCGGTGGTCAGGCGTCGAAAGCGACACCGCTGGGTGCAGTAACTAAGTTCGGCGAGCACGGCAAACGTAAAGCGCGTAAAGATCTTGGCGTCAGTATGATGATGTACGGTCATGTTTATGTGGCGCAGATTTCTCTCGGCGCGCAGCTCAACCAGACCGTGAAAGCGATTCAGGAAGCGGAAGCGTATCCGGGGCCATCGCTGATCATCGCTTATAGCCCCTGTGAAGAGCATGGTTACGATCTGGCACTCAGTCACGACCAGATGCGCCAACTCACTGCTACCGGCTTCTGGCCGCTATATCGCTTTGATCCGCGTCGTGCCGATGAAGGCAAACTGCCGCTGGCGCTGGATTCACGCCCGCCGTCAGAAGCACTGGAAGAAACGTTACTTCACGAGCAGCGTTTCCGTCGTCTGAATTCGCAGCAGCCAGAAGTGGCAGAACAGTTATGGAAAGATGCTGCAGCTGATTTGCAAAAACGCTATGACTTCCTGGCACAAATGGCCGGAAAAGCGGAAAAAAGCAACACCGATTAAATGCACTGGATAAGGATTATCCAATTCTAAAAAAAAGCCCGGACGACTGTTCGGGCTTGTCTCATTATTTGTTGGATAAATAGTAACAAGGGTCCAACAGAAAATAATCTTTGTGACAATAAAGGCATATAACCCGCGAAGAATAACGCATCACTATTTAAATGTATAATTTTTATTTTGTATATGTCGCCAATAATATATTCACCAAACTTATCATCATTTCCGTAGAATTATTTGATTAAGGTTTTACTTAAGGCGTAACAAATGATATTTATCGGCTAACGGAACTTCTCCTTTAGGATGTTTTCACTCCCCAAAATGGGGATGAAAAGGCAAATAAAATAACTAAAGGATTTATTCAATGAAAAGCAAAGTACTGGCATTTTTAATTCCTACCCTGCTCGCCGCAGGTGCTGCACATGCAGCCGAAGTTTATAATAAAGACGGCAACAAATTAGATCTGTATGGCAAAGTTGATGGACTACATTATTTTTCTGATAATTCAGCGAAAGATGGCGACCAGAGCTATGCGCGTCTGGGTTTTAAAGGCGAAACCCAAATTAACGATCAACTTACTGGCTACGGTCAATGGGAATACAATATTCAGGCAAACAACACTGAATCCTCAAAAAACCAGTCATGGACCCGTCTGGCATTTGCCGGACTGAAATTTGCAGATTACGGTTCTTTCGATTACGGACGTAATTATGGCGTAATGTACGACATCGAAGGCTGGACCGATATGCTGCCTGAATTTGGCGGTGACTCTTATACCAATGCAGACAACTTTATGACTGGTCGTGCCAATGGCGTCGCGACTTATCGTAATACTGATTTCTTCGGTCTGGTAAATGGTCTGAACTTCGCGGTGCAGTATCAAGGTAACAACGAAGGTGCCAGTAATGGTCAGGAAGGCACCAACAACGGACGTGATGTTCGCCATGAAAACGGTGACGGCTGGGGTCTTTCCACAACATATGATTTAGGCATGGGCTTTAGCGCTGGTGCGGCATACACCTCTTCTGACCGCACCAATGACCAGGTTAACCATACTGCGGCGGGTGGTGATAAAGCAGACGCGTGGACTGCTGGGCTAAAATACGATGCTAACAATATTTACCTGGCAACCATGTATTCAGAAACGCGTAATATGACCCCGTTTGGCGACAGCGATTATGCTGTTGCTAACAAAACCCAGAACTTTGAAGTTACTGCACAGTACCAGTTTGATTTTGGTCTGCGTCCGGCAGTCTCTTTCCTGATGTCTAAAGGCCGTGACCTGCACGCTGCCGGTGGTGCAGACAACCCGGCAGGTGTTGATGATAAAGATCTGGTTAAATACGCCGATGTTGGCGCGACTTACTATTTCAACAAAAATATGTCCACCTACGTTGACTATAAAATCAACCTGTTGGATGAAGATGACAGCTTCTACGCTGCCAACGGCATCTCTACCGATGATATTGTCGCTTTAGGTCTGGTTTATCAGTTCTAAATCCTCCTGCCCGCTGTTATGGCGGGCTTTTTCTGCTTATTCTTCCTCCTTTGATCTAAATTAAAAATGTGAACTTCGTCATTACACAAAAAGTGTCATCTGGCGTTACACTTTATGCGGATACTAAAACAGGAGGTTTTATGAACAGAACGATTCTTGTCCCTATCGATATTTCCGATTCAGAATTAACTCAACGCGTGATTAGCCACGTTGAGGCAGAGGCAAAGATTGATGATGCAGAGGTTCATTTCCTGACGGTAATACCTTCACTGCCCTACTATGCCTCTCTGGGTTTAGCGTATTCCGCAGAATTACCGGCAATGGATGACCTGAAAGCGGAAGCCAAATCGCAACTGGAAGAGATCATTAAAAAATTTAAACTGCCAACCGACAGAGTGCATGTCCATGTTGAGGAAGGCTCGCCCAAAGACCGCATTCTGGAATTGGCGAAGAAGATCCCCGCTCATATGATCATCATTGCTTCCCATCGACCGGATATCACCACTTATCTGCTCGGTTCCAACGCCGCAGCTGTCGTGCGTCACGCAGAGTGCTCCGTGCTGGTTGTGCGCTGACACTAACGCCCGCACATTGCTGCGGGCTTTTTGATTCATTTCGCAAATGTGCTGACATTTTCCCCTCTAATCCGTACCATACACGCCACAGTTTTTATATCAGATTTCTTATGCTGGGCGTTCCGGCATGACGCATACTCTTCTGATGCCATATAACGAATTGAGTCGCTTTTAAATGTCGCAAAATCAAGAAATTAGTAAGAAAGAACAATACAACCTGAACAAATTACAAAAACGTCTGCGTCGTAACGTGGGCGAAGCCATTGCTGACTTCAATATGATTGAAGAAGGCGATCGCATCATGGTTTGCCTCTCCGGGGGTAAAGACAGCTATACCATGCTGGAGATTCTGCGCAATTTGCAGCAAAGCGCGCCAATCAATTTTTCGCTGGTGGCTGTCAACCTCGATCAAAAACAACCGGGCTTCCCGGAACACGTTCTGCCCGAGTATCTTGAAAAGCTGGGCGTTGAGTACAAGATTGTGGAAGAGAACACTTACGGTATCGTGAAAGAGAAGATTCCGGAGGGCAAAACCACTTGCTCACTGTGTTCTCGTCTTCGTCGCGGTATCCTTTATCGTACCGCAACGGAACTGGGAGCGACGAAGATCGCGCTGGGTCACCATCGTGACGATACCCTGCAAACGTTGTTCTTAAATATGTTCTACGGCGGCAAGATGAAAGGTATGCCTCCGAAACTGATGAGCGATGATGGCAAACATATCGTGATTCGTCCGCTGGCCTACTGCCGCGAGAAAGATATTCAGCGTTTTGCCGATGCAAAAGCGTTCCCGATTATTCCGTGCAACCTGTGCGGTTCACAGCCTAACCTGCAACGTCAGGTGATTGCTGACATGTTGCGTGACTGGGATAAACGTTATCCGGGGCGTATCGAGACGATGTTCAGCGCGATGCAGAATGTGGTGCCGTCGCATCTGTGCGATACCAACCTGTTCGATTTCAAAGGCATTACCCACGGTTCTGAAGTGGTTAACGGGGGTGATCTGGCGTTTGATCGCGAAGAGCTCCCTCTACAACCGGCGGGTTGGCAGCCTGAAGAAGATGAAAATCAGTTGGATGAGTTACGACTGAATGTGGTTGAAGTGAAATAACCAGGATAGCGCCCGATGCGCAAGCTTATCGGGCTACTCTTATGGAGGTCGGATAAGACGCGGCCAGCGTCGCATCCGGCAATCCCGAAGAAGATGTTTACTCTTGCACCCTGCAATTCAACATTTCATTATTTTAATAACCGCACCCGGCACGTTTTTCCTTTAATCTTCCCGCCCTGTAACTGTTTCCATGCTTTATGAGCAACAGCCTGACGCACCGCGACATAGACATGCGCCGGATGCACGGCGATTTTGCCAATATCTGCGCCATCAAGCCCGATATCTCCTGTCAGCGCACCTAATACATCACCCGGGCGCATTTTGGCTTTTTTCCCGCCATCGATACATAACGTTGCCATTTCGGCTTCCAGCGGCACAATGGAACTATTAACTGGTGGCGTTTGCCAGTTAAGTTTTATCTGCAACATGTCAGAAATGATATTGGCCCGCTGTGCTTCTTCCGGGGCACAGAAACTGATCGCCAGACCGCTATTTCCTGCACGCGCTGTACGACCGATGCGATGTACATGAACTTCAGGATCCCACGCCAGCTCAAAGTTCACCACCAGCTCAAGCGATTTAATATCCAGACCTCGCGCAGCAACATCAGTCGCAACCAGTACACGGGCGCTACCGTTAGCAAAACGTACCAGGGTCTGATCGCGATCGCGTTGCTCCAGATCGCCGTGTAACGACAATGCACTTTGCCCTACTTCATTCAGCGCGTCGCAGACAGCCTGGCAATCTTTTTTGGTATTGCAAAACACCACACAAGAGGATGGCTGATGCAAGCTTAATAACCGTTGCAACAGAGGAATTTTGCCTTTACTGGATGTCTCATAAAATTGTTGTTCAATGGGTGGCAAAGCATCTGTTGAGTCAATTTCAATCGCTAAAGGATCGCGTTGCACTCGTCCGCTGATTGCGGCGATGGCTTCCGGCCAGGTTGCCGAAAACAGAAGCGTCTGTCGAGATGCAGGCGCAAAACGGATGACATCATCAATGGCATCGCTAAATCCCATATCCAGCATGCGGTCGGCCTCATCCATCACCAAAGTATTCAGCGCATCCAGTGATACCGTGCCTTTTTGCAAGTGATCCAGCAAACGACCCGGCGTTGCCACGATAATATGCGGCGCATGTTGCAACGAATCACGCTGCAAACCGAACGGTTGACCACCGCACAACGTCAAAATTTTAGTATTTGGTAGAAAACGCGCCAGCCGACGCAATTCACCTGCCACCTGATCCGCCAGTTCACGCGTAGGACACAGCACTAAAGCCTGGGTTTGAAATAGCGACGCATCAATTTGCTGTAACAAGCCGAGGCCAAAAGCCGCCGTTTTGCCGCTGCCGGTTTTCGCCTGCACGCGAACATCTTTTCCGGCAAGGATCGCCGGAAGCGCGGCGGCCTGCACCGGCGTCATGGTTAAATAACCCAACTCATCAAGGTTCGTGAGTTGGGCGGGAGGCAAAACATTCAGGGTAGAAAAAGCGGTCACAATCTATTCTCGTGGTCATCGACGCAAAGTCAGCAGGCGCGTATCCTCGCAGATCTACGCTCACGATGCGACAATTTAATCGGTTCTTCATCGGGTGGTGGGTCAGGCATGGGTTGCGGGCGAGGGATCGGATCGGGCACTGGAACAGGATCGCCAGGAATCGGTTCAGGGACAGGAATTTGCAAATAAATAAGTGTCGTCATATTTCCCTCCGGTCATTGGGTGGACTCTTAAAGGGTAGACGCTGATAAATAACAGGCAAAAAAAAGCCGACTCATCAAAGTCGGCGTCGTACGAATCAATTGTGCTATGCAGTAATTCAAAAAAGGAAGTAAGACAATATGGAGCGCAACGCCCATCGCTTGACGTTGCATTCACCTGCAAGAGAGATATTGCCCTGAATGGGTAGAGAGTTTATTGACTTCGCTCAAACTTTGCGGCGTTTTTGTATACAGACAGCTGGGAAAATTTCTTTTGTTACAACCATTTACTACGATGCAACCATAAAGCAACACCACCAATAAGAACAACTAACAGAATACAAAAAATTGAAAATCCGAATTGCCACCCGCCGCCAGGGATCCCACCAAGGTTGACGCCAAATAACCCGGTCAGAAAGGTACTGGGTAAAAAGATCATTGCCATCAACGACATTGTATAGGTACGACGCGCTAAATTTTCCTGCATCACCTGAGCGATTTCATCCGCCATCACGCCAGTCCGTGCTATACAGGCGTCGATTTCGTCAAGCCCGCGCCCAAGGCGATCGGCAATATCCTGCATACGACGGCGTTGGTCATCGCTCATCCACGGCAAACGTTCACTGGCAAGACGAGCATAAACATCACGTTGCGGTGCCATATAGCGACGCATCACAATTAATTGTTTGCGCAGCAGAGCCAGGAATCCACGCGGTGGAATTTGCTGATCAAGGAGATTATCTTCAAGGTCGATAATTTTATCGTGCAGCTGCTCGATAAATTCGCTGGAATGATCGGTCAACGCATCACATACATCCACCAGCCATCCCCCGCAATCGGTCGGACCCGTGCCCTCTTCCAGATCGCTTACCACATCGTCCAGCGCCAGCACTTTGCGTTGTCGGGTCGAAACAATTAACCGCCCGTCCATATATACACGCATGGCGACCAGTTGATCGGGGCGTTCATCGGTGCTGCCGTTTATACAGCGCAATGTAATCAGCGTACCTTCACCGAGACGGCTGACTCGGGGCCGTGTGCTCTCGCCCGCCAGCGCATCACGTACGTTATTGGGAAGCAGCGGTGTTGTCGCCAGCCATTGGGCGCTATCATGGTGTACATAATTAAGGTGGAGCCAGCAGGGATGCGCTTCATCAATCACATCTGTATTTTCCAGCGGTTTAACGCCGCCTCTACCATCCAGCATCCAGGCAAATACTGCATCCGGGACATTAACGTCCGATCCCTTAATCGCTTCCACAGTGCCTCCATCATCAACGCATTATTTTGTAGTCTAGCCTTCTGGCCCTGTTACGCAACATCTCATCACCCCATTACCCTGAAATGATTAATAAAATTCTGTCTAAATTGAATACAAAAAGCAAAATGCTTTTCCGTATACAAACCGTGTGAAGTGTTAAATAGCGTCTATCATTATCAGAATTATCTGATCATATGACGTGGCTTTTTTGCGATCGGATAGCAACAAAAATTGATAAAAATAACGGGATCTCAATGATTACGCACAACTTCAATACCCTGGACTTACTCACCAGTCCTGTCTGGATCGTTTCGCCCTTTGAGGAACAGTTAATTTATGCCAACAGCGCGGCGCGACTGTTGATGCAAGACCTCACGTTTAGTCAGCTACGAACCGGTCCCTATTCCGTCTCCTCACAAAAAGAACTGCCGAAATACCTCTCCGATCTGCAAGACCAACACGATATTATCGAAATCCTCACCGTTCAGCGCAATGAAGAGGAAACAGCATTGAGCTGTCGGCTTGTTTTGCGAAAGCTGACAGAAGCAGAACCGGTGATTATTTTCGAAGGTATCGAAGCACCGGCAACGCTGGGTTTAAAAGCCAGTCGCTCGGCAAATTATCAGCGCAAAAAACAAGGTTTTTATGCGCGCTTTTTTCTGACTAACTCTGCACCAATGTTGTTGATTGACCCCTCACGAGATGGCCAAATCGTCGATGCTAACCTCGCCGCGCTCAATTTCTATGGCTATAACCATGAAACGATGTGCCAGAAACATACCTGGGAAATTAATATGCTCGGGCGTCGCGTCATGCCTATCATGCATGAAATTTCGCATTTACCCGGTGGCCATAAGCCTTTGAATTTTGTTCATAAACTGGCGGATGGTTCGACTCGTCATGTGCAGACCTATGCTGGGCCGATTGAAATTTATGGCGACAAGCTCATGTTATGTATTGTGCATGATATTACTGAGCAAAAACGGCTGGAGGAGCAGCTGGAACATGCTGCCCACCATGACGCGATGACCGGATTACTGAATCGGCGACAGTTTTATCACATTACGGAACCAGGCCAAATGCAGCATCTCGCCATCGCTCAGGATTACAGCTTGTTGCTCATCGACACCGATCGTTTTAAACACATTAACGATCTCTATGGGCATTCTAAAGGTGATGAGGTGTTATGCGCCCTCGCCCGCACCCTCGAAAGTTGCGCTCGCAAAGGCGATTTGGTGTTTCGTTGGGGAGGCGAAGAGTTTGTCTTATTGCTACCAAGAACCCCACTGGATACCGCGCTTTCGCTGGCTGAAACTATCCGCGTAAGCGTGGCAAAAGTGAGTATTTCGGGCTTACCACGCTTTACCGTCAGCATTGGTGTGGCGCATCACGAAGGAAATGAAAGCATCGATGAACTGTTTAAACGCGTTGATGATGCTTTGTATCGGGCGAAAAATGATGGACGCAACCGCGTGCTGGCGGCATAAGCCGCGGATGCGTCTCGAGATCAACGACTGCGCTTAGCGTGGCGCTCCCAGTTTTCTTGCTTTGCCTGTGCCGTTTTACGTAGTGCGACGTAACACGCCCCGCTGCCGCCATGATGCGGTAGCGCGGTACAATATGCCTGGACATCATCAAATTCGGTCAACCAGCGCGCCACATAGCTGCGGACAATATTGGCATGCGATTTATCTTCCCGCCCTTTACCATGAATAATCAGCACATTACGCAAACCATCCGCCAGGGCTTGTTGAATGAAACTGAACACCATTTTGCGGCACTCTTCCACCGGCTGGCGCAAAAGATTCAGGCTCGCCTGTTGCGGATATTTACCACTGCGCAGCTTATCCAGCACCCCATGTTGCAACCCTTCCCGCCGAAACTCCAGCGGCTGACTTAGCGGGATGATGTCGAGAAATCCGGTGGTGAGGAAATTATCAAGTTGCAGCGTGTCGATACGCTGCGGCGCACGTTGGTTACGCGTTGGATGCCAGTGGACATCTGTAGCACGTTTCAGCGGCTGGACATCTTCCATGGCGTCAAGAAACAGCGATTTGTCGTCAAGGTTCATGTAACCTCCTATGCACCTTCACACGTCGTGATTCAGACGGGTTAATTGTTCATACTTACTGCATCGTTCCCTTCACAGATTGAAACAATACTCTACTTCATACCTGTGAGTATCTGCGCAGGCGGGGCATTTTATACTAGCCTGTTAGCAGTATCGAACAGTTTAGCCCGAGTTTAATTCAGCACAGGCTCCGATCAGGATGATTTATTCATAGCAGGAACCAACAAAAATGCGATAAATAACAGACCACTGATTAGCAGAAAGGTATCCGAAAATGCCATAGTTTGCGCCTCCCTCAGCATCAATTGACTCAATAATTTGGTTGAAGCCAGTATTTCCGATGTCTGGTCACTTCCACTGCGATTAAAAAACAAAGCACTTCTGGAAATGAAGTCATTCACCGTATGGGGAACAGAAACCATTTTTTCACCCATTCTCGAAAAATGAAAATTAGTTCGATTATTGAGAATAGAGCCACACAGGGCAATACCAATCGCGCCCCCAAGATTACGTGTTAAATTAAATACACCAGAGGCTAACTTCAGCCGTTCTTTTGGAATTCCCCCCAGCGTTAATGTTACGATGGGGGCCATCGCAAACTGCTGCGAAATCCCTCTAATTGCCTGTGGAAACAGTAACTCCTGCCATCCCCATTCGTGGGTTATAGGGGTAAAAAGATACATTGAAAACACAAATCCACCCAGCCCCGCCATCAACAGCCATCGCAGATTTATTTTTTTACTTAACCAGAAGTAAAAGGGAACAGAAAATAACTGGAAAATACCTGTTGTGCAAACGGCAAAACCTATCTCTTCGGCATTTAATCCGCGAACCTGCCCCAAAAACACAGGTATTAAATATACAGTAGAGAATATCCCAACCCCTCCAGAAAAAGAAAAAAAACATCCCAGCGTGAAATTTTTATCCTTAAAAGCATGAAGATCCATTATCGGATTGGATATTGTAAGTGTACGCGCAGCAAATAAAATAAAACTCACCAATGCCAGAACTGATGTCAGCAAAATAGTATTATCATCCAGCCATCCCCAGCGCGCTCCTTCTTCAAGGGTATATTCCAGACATCCCAGTGTCATGGCCAACAGGATAATACTCGGATAATCAGCAACTTTCAGTAAAGAGAGATCAGGTTTATCAAAATTAACCAGAAAAGGAATACTCAAAACTAAATATATGCCAGGTAATATATTGATATAAAATAGCCATCGCCAGTCGAGGTTATCAGTGATCCAGCCCCCCAGAGTTGGCCCTAGCGTCGGTGACAGTGAGGCCAGCGCACTGACTACCGCAGCAGCCAACCCCAACTCTTTACCCTGGTAATAAATAAACGCCGTCGTGAAAACTAAAGGGATCATGGATGCGCCAGCCGCTCCCTGTAAAGCACGAAACAAAATCATGATCTGAATATTCCATGCAAGTCCACACGCGATACTCATTAAAGTAAATATTCCCGCGGATAGAGTAAAAAGCCAACGAGTGGAAAATACCCGTGACAGCCACCCAGAGAGCGGAATAACAATAATCTCAGCAATTAAATAGCTGGTCTGAAGCCAGGCCATTTCGTCTTTACCTGCGGACAGACCACCACCTATTTCATTTAGGGATGACGATACAATTTGAATATCAAGCTGAGCAATAAATAATCCCATACACATACTGGCGAAAGCAATATGTTTACGCATAGACATCATCTCTCATCAACACTGACGGTGACGGACAGTCCCGGGCGAAGAAGTTGCTTTAATTCCTTTGCGTCGTCAAATGCAATCCGTACCGGGACACGCTGAACAATTTTGGTGAAATTGCCAGTGGCATTTTCTATCGGAATCAAGCTGAAACTGGCTCCTGTCGCTGGGGAAAGGCTTTCAATGTGACCGTGAAACACTTCCCCTTTGAGAATATCAGCACGGATCTCAGCCTTCATTCCTGGCTTCATTCCCGCTATTTGGTTTTCTTTATAATTTGCATCAACCCACAACTCACTGACTGGTACTAGTGAAACTAACGATGTGCCGCCTTCCACCCAACTGCCTGTATGGGCGCTGCGGTTTGCGACAATGCCATCAATCGGCGCACGAACAAGGGTATATTCCAGATCCAGTAGTGCCTGAGTCAAAGCGGCCTGAACTTCTTCGATACTTGCACGTACGTTTTCTTCCTGAGCAGATAAAACTGCCAGCCGTTGCTTCTCCACCATGAAATCGTTCGCGGCTTTGCGCTCCTTTGCTGCGACCTGCTGGTAGTCAAACCTGGCGTTATCAATAATTTGTTGCGATATTGCCGCTGATTGTGCGAGTTTTTCATAACGTTCAGTATCTCGCAGGCGCTTTTGCTCCTCATGTTTTACTGCCTGCCATGTTTCACTGGCACTTTGAATTATCGACTGCTGCATCGCAATAGTGGCTTGAATGCTTTCGAGATTGGCTTTGCTACTTTTTATTTTTGCCTCAAGCCTGGCGACATTTGCACGATAATCCCGATCATCGAGACGCAGGATAATATCGCCTTTTTTTACGCTCTGATTATCGCGCACCTCTATAGCAGAAATATAACCAGAAACTTTACTTGCCACCGTGGTGATATTACCACCAATGTAAGCATCATCCGTCGTCTGTATAAATCTTCCTTTGCTTACCCACCAGATAAAAAAGACAACGCCAGCCAAAATAATACCGATCGCTACCACCCCAATAAGCTGTTTTTTAGAAATTATCATCACTCTTTACACCGTATATATCCGGAAACTTGCATTCGTCATATTTAAAATTTAACATGGCTTATTTGATGATTTCTGACAAAATACCTACTGTAAATGACAATCACACTGCAACCCAAAGCATCACCAGGGCATCACATTATCGGACTGGATTCGGAACATCTGAATGGAGGCACAGTTCCCTGGCATAAACATCTCTATGCCCAGTTGCTTTACCCGGCTGAAGGAGTCGTTCGTGTATGGGCTGGAGAAAGCGTCTGGCTAGTGCATGCCAGCAGCGCGCTTTGGCTGCCCCCACAAATGCCGCATAAGTTTGTTGCGACAGGCAACGTACTTTTAAAAACCGTACTGGTTTCAGAAGCGGAAAGTGAAACGCTGGGAAAAGTTTGCTTCATGACGGGTATTTCACCCCTGTTAAGAGAATTACTAATTGCAATTAACCAACTTCCACCGTCGCAAAGTACCACAGATAAACAACAGTTACGTTTTTCAGCCCTCGAGACACTGATACTTCAGGAAATAAAAATGGGGGTGAAAATGTCACTTGAACTCCCTTGGCCAAATGATGAGCGGCTACAGCAGCTTTGTGAGAATTTGCTAAACAACCAAGGGTATCTGCCAACACTGGATAATCTAGCGGATAAAATTAACGTCAGTAGCCGTACACTCATGCGCTTATTTGTTAAAGAGACGGGATTAACATTTCGCCACTGGGTTCAGCAAATGCACGTTATTTCTGCAGTGACGCTTCTTGATGATGGATATTCGTTGACCAAAATTGCCCATCGTCTGGGCTATGCCTCAGCTGAATCGTTCGGCAATATGTTTAAGCGTCGAACGGGCTACTCGCCCGGTAAATTTACTCGTCGATTAACGATGCATGATTATGCAATCACAAGACAAATGATTTAACTTATATTTTCGTGAAATCTGTCACTGAAGAAAATTGGCAACGGATGGGTAAAACCGTTATAACACTGTCACCGGTCACCAGGACCCCAGGCCGGATTTAAGACGAGGATGCACTGCTGTGTGTACTGTAGAGTCTGGCGGATGTCGACAGGCTCTATTTTTTTATGCAGTTTTAACTTTGCAGATAGCCGCATTCTCGCCGAAATTGCGTGATTAATGACGCGGTCAGTGGTGTCTGGCGACTATCACGCCGCTGAATCAAATAATAGGTCGCTTTCGGTAAAATTTCGCTAACCGGCAACATCACCAGCCCCTGTCCGTGCAAGGGATCGCAGCCCATTTCTTCAGGTAGTATGCTGAGAAAATCGCTTTTTGCCACCAGACTGATACAGGCTGAGAACGTCTCGCAGACTACGCCGACCTGTGGCGTTTGCGCCTGATCGTCAAGCAATTCACTCAACTGTTTGTAGTAGCTGCCGTGTGGCGTCGGCATTGTCCAGCTGTAGTCCAGTAACTGTTTGATCGAACGGGCACCAATGGCGGGGTGTCCCGGGCGGCAAAAGATCGCGAATTGCTTTTCCAGTAATTTCTCAAAAGTAAATTCGTGGTCGTAGGGTCCCTGATAATAGGTATTGATGGTGAAATCCAGTTCCCCCTGGCGCAATTCATTAATCATCGATACCAGTTGCCCTTCCATAATGCGTACTTTTACCTGCGGATGCTGCTGATGAAAACGAGATATGACAGCTGGCATCAGACTGCGGGAAATACTGGCCCCCATGCCGATATTAATTTGCCCTGCCAGTTGCCCTTGTCGTTGGCGAATATCCTCTTGCGCTGCGCGCAGCTCTTCAAGAATAAGACTGGCGTGCTGATAAAAACTTTCACCGGCATCAGTTAACGTCACGCCTTTACTACGGCGAAAAAAGAGTTGTGCCGCCAACCCTTCTTCCAGCTCCTGAATAGATTTACTCAGTGCCGGTTGCGACATATTCAACATTCGGCTCGCTCCGCGAATGCTGCCCTGACGAGCCACTTCAACAAAAGCCCGAATTTGATGAATTTTTACCTGAAAAGCCATGACGCCACCGATAACCGTTATTTATCAGACCAAAGAAACTGGCATCTACTTTAATGCAGATGATTGTGTCAGGGTAATTTATGAACGGTTAAAACTGTGAAAAATCAGTTAGTGATAAGTAAAAACTATCGCTACGTGAACCGGGTCACACTTTTTACTGATGACGGGAAAGGTTATGGAGTCTTTGAATCAATTTGTTAATTCGCTTGCCCCAAAATTATCGCACTGGCGACGTGATTTTCATCACTATGCAGAGTCTGGCTGGGTGGAATTCCGCACTGCCACCCTTGTTGCGGAAGAATTGCAGCAGCTCGGCTATTCACTGGCGCTGGGCCGCGAAGTAGTTAATGAAAGTAGCCGGATGGGACTACCTGATGAACTCACTCTACAACGCGAATTCGAGCGCGCTCGTCAACAGGGTGCGCTAGCACAATGGATTGCGGCTTTTGAAGGTGGTTTCACGGGTATCGTCGCCACCCTGGATACCGGTCGCCCCGGTCCGGTTATGGCTTTCCGTGTCGATATGGACGCGCTGGATCTCAGTGAAGAGCAGGATGTCAGCCATCGCCCCTACCGCGACGGTTTTGCGTCATGTAACGCCGGAATGATGCATGCCTGTGGTCATGATGGGCATACCGCCATTGGGCTTGGGCTGGCGCATACCCTTAAACAGTTCGAGTCCGGACTACATGGCGTCATCAAACTGATTTTTCAGCCTGCAGAGGAAGGTACGCGTGGCGCGCGGGCGATGGTCGATGCAGGTGTCGTAGATGATGTTGATTATTTTACTGCCGTGCACATTGGCACTGGCGTACCTGCGGGCACCGTGGTGTGCGGCAGTGATAATTTTATGGCAACCACCAAATTTGACGCGCACTTCACCGGGACCGCGGCTCACGCAGGCGCAAAACCAGAAGACGGTCACAATGCCTTGTTGGCGGCAGCACAAGCAACTCTTGCACTGCATGCAATCGCCCCGCACAGCGAAGGCGCTTCCAGAGTAAACGTGGGCGTTATGCAGGCAGGAAGCGGTCGTAATGTTGTTCCCGCCTCAGCGTTGCTGAAAGTGGAAACACGCGGGGCCAGCGACGTCATTAATCAATATGTTTTTGACCGTGCACAACAAGCGATTCAGGGCGCAGCAACCATGTATGGTGTCGGCGTTGAAACTCGTCTGATGGGTGCAGCTACCGCCAGTTCTCCTTCGCCGCAATGGGTCGCATGGTTGCAAAGTCAGGCAGCTCAGGTCGCGGGGGTCAATAAGGCCATTGAACGTGTTGAAGCGCCTGCGGGTTCCGAAGATGCCACATTAATGATGGCCCGCGTGCAGCAACATCAAGGGCAAGCCTCCTATATGGTGTTTGGCACACAGCTGGCGGCAGGTCATCACAACGAAAAATTCGATTTTGACGAGCAGGTTCTCGCTATTGCCGTCGAAACGCTGGCGCGCACCGCGCTCAATTTTCCCTGGACGCGAGGTATCTGATGCAGGAAATCTATCGTTTTATCGACGATGCGATTGAAGCCGATCGCCAACGTTATACCGATATTGCCGATCAAATCTGGGATCATCCAGAAACACGTTTTGAAGAGTTCTGGTCAGCGGAGCATCTGGCTTCGGCGCTGGAGTCTGCAGGCTTCACCGTTACCCGCAACGTAGGCAATATCCCAAATGCCTTTATTGCTTCGTTTGGTCAAGGCAAACCGGTTATCGCCCTGCTGGGGGAATATGACGCCCTGGCAGGTTTAAGTCAGCAAGCAGGTTGCGCGCAACCTACATCCGCGACGCCCGGTGAAAATGGTCACGGTTGCGGACACAATTTGCTGGGAACCGCCGCCTTTGCCGCAGCAATAGCCGTCAAGAAATGGCTGGAACAATATGGGCAAGGCGGCACGGTGCGCTTTTATGGTTGTCCTGGCGAAGAAGGCGGCTCGGGTAAAACGTTCATGGTCCGCGAGGGGGTATTTGATGATGTGGATGCGGCACTCACCTGGCACCCGGAAGCCTTTGCCGGTATGTTCAATACCCGCACGCTGGCAAACATTCAGGCATCATGGCGCTTTAAAGGGATCGCAGCACATGCCGCGAACTCCCCACATTTGGGACGCAGCGCCCTTGATGCCGTAACGTTGATGACCACTGGCACCAACTTCCTCAACGAACATATTATTGAAAAAGCGCGCGTACACTATGCCATCATAGATAGCGGTGGGATCTCGCCCAACGTGGTCCAGGCGCAGGCAGAAGTGCTTTATCTTATCCGCGCCCCCGAAATGACCGATGTGCAGCATATTTATGATCGGGTCGCCAAAATCGCCGAAGGTGCGGCATTGATGACCGAAACCACGGTTGAATGCCGCTTCGACAAAGCCTGTTCCAGTTATCTCCCGAATCGCACCTTAGAAAATGCCATGTACCAGGCCCTATCCCATTTTGGTACTCCGGAATGGAACTGCGAAGAACTGGCTTTTGCGAAACAAATTCAGGCTACGCTCACCCTCAACGATCGGCAAAACAGTCTGAATAATATCGCTGCAACCGGTGGCGAAAACGGCAAGGCTTTTGCACTACGTCATCGTGAAACGGTACTGGCGAATGAAGTCGCTCCATATGCCGCCACCGATAACGTGCTTGCGGCATCAACTGATGTCGGCGACGTCAGTTGGAAACTGCCTGTTGCCCAGTGTTTCAGCCCCTGTTTTGCCGTCGGTACCCCGCTACATACGTGGCAACTGGTTAGCCAGGGGCGAACATCTATTGCTCATAAAGGAATGCTGCTGGCGGCGAAAACTATGGCAGCAACCACACTTAATCTCTTCATTGATTCAGGGCTATTGCAAGAATGCCAACAAGAGCATCAGCAAGTTACGGACACGCAACCGTATCACTGCCCTATCCCGAAAAAAGTGACACCGTCACCTTTAAAATAACAACAACAACGCAAACACAACAAACGAGGAATGCCCATGAGTATGTCATCCATACCGTCGTCCTCCCAATCCGGGAAGCTCTATGGCTGGGTCGAAAGAATTGGTAACAAGGTTCCCCATCCTTTTTTGCTCTTTATCTATTTGATTATCGTACTCATGGTGACGACGGCAATTTTGTCGGCCTTTGGCGTCAGTGCGAAAAACCCGACCGATGGTACGCCGGTGGTCGTGAAAAACCTGCTCAGTGTGGAAGGATTACACTGGTTTTTACCCAATGTTATTAAAAACTTTAGCGGTTTTGCTCCACTTGGCGCGATCCTGGCGCTGGTTTTAGGTGCCGGTCTGGCGGAGCGCGTCGGCTTACTGCCAGCGTTGATGGTTAAAATGGCATCGCATGTAAATGCCCGCTACGCCAGTTATATGGTGCTGTTTATTGCTTTTTTCAGCCACATTTCTTCCGATGCGGCGTTAGTGATCATGCCACCGATGGGTGCGCTGATTTTTCTGGCGGTGGGCAGGCATCCAGTTGCAGGTTTACTGGCTGCCATTGCAGGCGTAGGTTGCGGCTTTACGGCTAATTTACTGATTGTCACAACCGACGTGTTGCTGTCGGGGATCAGCACGGAAGCGGCGGCTGCGTTCAATCCGCAAATGCACGTCAGTGTAATTGATAACTGGTATTTTATGGCCAGCTCCGTAGTCGTACTGACGATTGTTGGCGGCCTGATAACCGACAAAATCATCGAGCCACGGTTAGGTCAATGGCCGGGAAACAGCGATGAGAAACTGCAGACATTGACCGAAAGTCAGCGTTTTGGTTTACGCATAGCAGGTGTCGTATCGCTACTTTTTATCGCTGCGATTGCGCTGATGGTGATCCCGGAAAACGGGATATTGCGCGATCCGATTAATCACACCGTGATGCCATCACCCTTTATTAAAGGTATCGTGCCACTGATCATTCTTTTTTTCTTTGTGGTCTCGCTGGCTTATGGCATCGCTACCCGCACAATTCGACGTCAGGCGGATTTACCCCATTTAATGATTGAACCGATGAAAGAGATGGCGGGATTTATCGTGATGGTTTTTCCCCTCGCCCAGTTTGTCGCCATGTTTAACTGGAGCAACATGGGGAAATTCATCGCCGTGGGGCTGACCGATATACTGGAAAGTTCAGGGCTTAGCGGCATCCCGGCGTTTGTCGGTCTGGCGTTGCTTTCCTCTTTCTTATGCATGTTTATCGCCAGCGGTTCCGCAATCTGGTCGATTCTGGCCCCCATTTTCGTACCAATGTTTATGCTACTTGGCTTTCACCCGGCATTTGCGCAAATCCTCTTTCGTATTGCCGACTCATCCGTATTGCCTTTAGCGCCAGTATCTCCTTTTGTTCCACTGTTTCTTGGATTCCTGCAACGCTACAAACCAGACGCGAAACTGGGTACTTACTATTCGTTAGTTTTGCCCTATCCACTTATCTTTTTGGTGGTATGGCTGCTGATGTTGCTGGCGTGGTATCTTGTCGGTCTGCCGATAGGTCCGGGGATTTACCCACGTTTGTCTTAAGAGAGAACGGATGCTGAGATTACTTGAAGAAAAAATTGTCACGCCACTGGGTCCACTGTGGGTGATTTGCGATGAGCAATTTCGCCTGCGGGCGGTTGAATGGGAAGAGTACAGCGAACGCATGGTGCAGCTGCTGGACATCCATTACCGCAAAGAAGGCTATGAACGCATTTCTGCCACCAACCCAGGTGGTTTAAGCGACAAGCTTCGTGAATATTTTGCCGGTAATCTTAGCATTATTGATACGCTTCCCACTGCCACAGGGGGGACGCCATTTCAGCGCGAAGTCTGGAAAACACTACGTACTATCCCCTGCGGGCAGGTAATGCATTACGGTCAACTGGCCGAACAATTGGGTCGCCCTGGCGCGGCGCGTGCCGTTGGTGCGGCTAACGGATCGAATCCCATCAGCATTGTTGTGCCTTGTCATCGGGTCATTGGCAGAAACGGTACCATGACCGGATATGCAGGCGGAGTTCAGCGAAAAGAGTGGTTATTACGCCACGAAGGTTATCTTTTGCTGTAAACATTAAACAATTTGTGCCAGCTTGTTCACACTTTTATGTAAAGTTACCCTTAACAACTTAAGGGTTTTCAAATAGATAGACATATATTTACATCTAATATCGGAATTCTCTGCTGTTAAGGTTTGCTTAGACTTACTTGCTCCCTAAAAAGATGTTAAAATTGACAAATATCAATTACGGCTTGAGCAGACCTATGATCCCGGAAAAGCGAATTATACGGCGCATTCAGTCTGGCGGTTGTGCTATCCATTGCCAGGATTGCAGCATCAGCCAGCTTTGCATCCCGTTCACACTCAACGAACATGAGCTTGATCAGCTTGATAATATCATTGAGCGGAAGAAGCCTATTCAGAAAGGCCAGACGCTGTTTAAGGCTGGTGATGAACTTAAATCGCTTTATGCCATCCGCTCCGGTACGATTAAAAGTTATACCATCACTGAGCAAGGCGACGAGCAAATCACTGGTTTCCATTTAGCAGGCGACCTGGTGGGATTTGACGCTATCGGCAGCGGTCATCACCCGAGCTTCGCTCAGGCGCTGGAAACCTCGATGGTATGTGAAATCCCGTTCGAAACGCTGGACGATTTGTCCGGTAAAATGCCGAATCTGCGTCAGCAGATGATGCGTCTGATGAGCGGTGAAATCAAAGGCGATCAGGACATGATCCTGCTGTTGTCGAAGAAAAATGCCGAGGAACGTCTGGCTGCATTCATCTACAACCTGTCCCGTCGTTTTGCCCAACGCGGCTTCTCCCCTCGTGAATTCCGCCTGACGATGACTCGTGGCGATATCGGTAACTATCTGGGCCTGACGGTAGAAACCATCAGCCGTCTGCTGGGTCGCTTCCAGAAAAGCGGTATGCTGGCAGTCAAAGGTAAATACATCACCATCGAAAATAACGACGCGCTGGCCCAGCTTGCTGGTCATACGCGTAACGTTGCCTGATTTTTCCGCATAACTCACTATCCTTCTGTCATATCATTAAATTTTTCTGATTTATTGATCTGACAGAAGGTTCATCACTGTTTCATTCACCAGATATGGGTTAATCTTTTAATTACAAACTGCGTTGACAGTTGTTGTAAGGAGACCCTGTATGGCTATGTATCAGAACATGCTCGTTGTTATCGATCCTAACCAGGACGACCAACCAGCATTGCGGCGAGCTGTTTATTTACATCAACGGATTGGTGGCAAAATTAAAGCCTTTTTGCCGATCTATGACTTCTCATACGAAATGACCACCCTGCTCTCTCCGGGCGAACGTACCGCTATGCGTCAGGGCGTCATCAGCCAGCGTACAGCCTGGATCCACGAGCAGGCAAAATATTATCTCAATGCTGGCGTTCCCATTGAAATTAAAGTGGTCTGGCATAACCGTCCTTTCGAAGCCATCATTCAGGAAGTGATCAGCGGCGGGCACGATTTGGTGCTAAAAATGGCGCACCAACATGACCGTCTGGAAGCGGTGATTTTTACGCCAACGGACTGGCATCTGTTACGCAAATGCCCAAGCCCGGTGTGGATGGTGAAAGACCAGCCGTGGCCGGAAGGGGGTAAGGCGCTGGTGGCGGTGAATCTCGCCAGTGAAGAGCCGTACCATAATGCGCTCAATGAAAAACTGGTCAAAGAGACGATCGAACTGGCGGAACAAGTCAACCATACCGAAGTTCATCTGGTTGGCGCTTATCCGGTAACGCCAATTAATATCGCGATTGAACTGCCGGAATTTGATCCGAGCGTTTATAACGATGCCATTCGTGGGCAACATTTGCTGGCAATGAAAGCTCTGCGGCAGAAATTCGGCATTAATGAAAACATGACGCACGTAGAAAAAGGTCTACCAGAAGAGGTGATTCCTGATTTGGCGGAGCACTTACAGGCGGGGATTGTGGTTCTGGGCACGGTAGGACGCACCGGTATTTCAGCAGCATTCCTCGGCAACACGGCGGAACAGGTGATTGATCATCTTCGCTGCGACCTGCTGGTCATTAAACCTGACCAGTATCAGACACCCGTTGAACTGGATGACGAAGAAGACGATTAACGACTCTTCAATAACTGACAAGGCCCGAGTTATCGGGCCTATTTTTTACTTACTGCTCTTCGCCGCCCAGGAAATAAATTCCCAACGGGATTGCCAGCAACACAGTAAAGACCAGGCTATAAACAAAAATCATCGATGACTGAATCACATACATTGATGTCGTCCACTCAGACAGCGGAATATTGTACTGTTCTATCACGCCGCCGATGGTCGCGCGAGTCACTACCGACGCCGCAATAATGAAAACCGCCAACAAACCAAAGAGAAATTTCTTCCCTTTCGCTGACTTCAGTTTCGCCATAATCATGATGTAATCCTTGTGCAGACAAATTTCTTGTTACCTAAGCGTAACAATACCATGACATTTCACCGTTGTCTGCTCTGAAAACCTCACCTCTTGGCTGGATTTACAATCAACGCATTGATTAGTTAGCTAATGTTGCTACTTCCTTCCCTGACTATTGATGATCTGAATGAATTGTCGCGGTAAAATAGCCCCGCCAGGGGTTTCCGGCATGACGACAATTATCTGGAGGAGCCTGATAAAACAATGATCGCTGAACTGTTTACAAATAATGCGCTTAATCTGGTCATTATTTTCGGTAGCTGCGCAGCATTGATTCTGATGAGCTTTTGGTTTCGCCGCGGAAATCGTAAAAGAAAAGGATTTTTATTCCATGCGGTGCAATTTTTAATCTACACCATAATTATCAGTGCTGTTGGTAGCATCATTAATTATGTTATAGAAAACTATAAACTCAAATTTATCACCCCAGGCGTTATCGATTTTATCTGTACGTCCCTGATTGCGGTTATTCTGACGATTAAACTATTTCTGCTGATAAATCAGTTTGAAAAACAGCAGATTAAAAAAGGTCGCGATATCACTAGTGCGCGGATTATGTCGCGTATCATCAAAATCACCATTATTGTGGTGCTTGTTCTGCTTTATGGCGAACATTTCGGCATGAGCCTTTCTGGCTTGTTGACCTTTGGTGGTATTGGTGGTCTGGCTGTCGGTATGGCCGGTAAAGATATTCTGAGTAACTTCTTTTCCGGGATTATGCTCTATTTCGACCGTCCTTTTAGTATTGGCGACTGGATCCGTTCACCGGACAGAAATATCGAAGGTACAGTAGCGGAAATTGGCTGGCGAATTACCAAGATTACGACTTTTGATAATCGTCCGTTGTACGTACCGAACTCGCTGTTTTCGTCAATCAGCGTAGAAAACCCAGGACGAATGACCAACCGGCGCATTACCACGACCATTGGTTTACGTTATGAGGATGCGGCAAAAGTGGGCGTTATTGTCGAAGCCGTACGTGAGATGCTGAAAAATCACCCGGCCATCGACCAGCGACAAACCTTACTGGTTTATTTCAACCAGTTTGCTGACTCTTCATTGAATATTATGGTTTATTGCTTTACCAAAACCACGGTATGGGCTGAATGGCTTGCTGCACAGCAAGACGTTTATTTGAAGATTATCGATATTGTACAGTCACACGGCGCGGACTTTGCCTTCCCCAGCCAGACGCTGTATATGGATAACATTACACCGCCGGACCAGGGTCGCTAAATCAGACATCACTGGCGTTATTCACAAGGGTAACGCCAGTTCCCATCACATCAATGCTTCACAATATACATAGTCCGACTGTACGCCACATCTTCCGGGTTATTAATGGGATAACCTTTCAGCCACGGCTTGATTAATCGTCCATTGGTATATTGATAAATTGGTGCAATCGGTGCTTGCTCCATGAGAATTTTTTCTGCCGCATTGTAATCGGCATTACGCGCTTTAACGGTATTTTCCGTTGATGCCTGGGCCAGTACTTTGTCGTATGCCGGATTGTTAAAGCGTGAAATATTCCCTGAATGCGTTGACGTTAACAACGTAAGGAAAGTGGAGGGTTCATTATAATCCCCTACCCATGAGGCGCGGATAACATCAAAATTGCCGGTGTTACGGCTATCGATATAGGTTTTCCATTCCTGATTCTGCAATTTAACATCTACGCCAAGGTTCTTTTTCCACATCGATGCTACAGCAATCGCAATTTTTTGATGGTTTTCTGAAGTGTTATACAAAAGCGTCAGCTTCAGCGGTTTTTGCGGACCATAACCAGCTGCGCTCAACAAAGTTTTTGCCTGCGCATTCAGTTCTTCCTGACTCATTTGTTCAAACGGCGAAGGTTCCGGCGTAAATCCTGCAGTAACATCTGGTGTAAAATGCCACGCTGGCTTTTCGCCCGTCCCTAATACTTTTTCGGTCATCAGGCGGCGATCTATCGTCATACTTAATGCCAGACGAACGCGCTGATCTGCCGTCGGCCCTTTTTGCGTGTTAAACGCATAATAATAGGTCCCAAGCTGCGGCGGCGTATAAACCTGCCCCGGAATATCCTTCAACAGCTTCTGATACATATTTTTAGGGAAGGATTCGGTGATATCAATATCCCCCGCGAGATAACGCTTAGTGGCTGCGGATTCCTGATTAATTGGCAGGAAGGTCACTTTTTGCAGCACCGTTTTGGCGTTATCCCAATAATGGGTATTCGGTACCACGACCAGTTTTTCATTGACTACGCGCTCTTTAAGAACATAAGCGCCATTACCGATCAGTTTTCCGGGTTTCGTCCACTCTTTACTGCTTTCTACGTTGGCTTTTTGCACCGGGAAGAAGGCAAAGTTAGCGGTTAAATTCACAAACCACGGCAACGGTTTATCAAGCTGGATTTTCAAAGTATGGGCATCAACTGCGGTGACGCCAAGCTGGTCAGGCGTAGCTTTACCATCAATAATCGCCTGTGCGTTGTTAATTCCCGCCAGCGCGGCAAACCATGCAAATGGCGACAATGTTTTTGGGTCCACCAGACGTTGCCAGCTGTAGACAAAATCTTGCGCCGTTACCGGTGTGCCATCCGCCCATTTTGCGTTATCGCGTAGGGTAAAAGTCCAGATACGGTTGTCATTACTTTTCCACTGAGTCGCAACGCCGGGGACAATCTCCCCTTTCTCGTTCTGATTCACCAGTCCTTCAAACAGATCGCGAATGACCTGAATCTCTGGCAGCCCCACGGCTTTAGCGGGATCCAGCGACGCAGGCTCATCTTTAATGTGGCGCACCAGCTCCTGCTTCTCTGCCAGTACTGTGCCGCTCGGAACTTCTGCAGCATACGAAAGAGAAATGCTGCTGACCAACAGCGCACAACACGTGACTGAAACAGAGTGCTTCATAAGTTTCCCTCTAACCGACATTAAAATTGATGCGTAATTATTTGTTTCGCCTTAAAGAAATGCAAACAACTTCCATCAAAAAAGTGACAAAGGAAGCATCAAATGTTTTAAGTATCAATATATCAAATCAGATTTAGTGTAAATAATAGTCTCCAAAATGCGGTAAAGCACATAGAACTCCGAACACTACGTTCGGGCTTCGCACGTTCAAACCCGTTTTCGGTATCATAATCAGCATCTGTCGCCATTGTACGAAGAATAAAAAATAACCAAAACGTTGAAAAGAACTGAGAATACGTTAAGAGAAGAATTAAATTAATGTATCAGCAAGTAGTGCTAAACAGCACCTTTATACTTCAGCCTATCTATAAATAATGAGAATGCCGAGCCGGCATGTCGACGGTGTGGATAGTACAGGTGATAACCGGGTAAATCTGGTGTGAATTTATCCAAAACACGTATCAGTTTTTTTTCTTTAATAGCTCGCTCAACCTGATCATAAGGTAGATACGCCAATCCATGCCCATCAATTGCAGCATCAATGATCAGGTCTATCGTATTCAGTAAAAGCTGACCTTCCATGCGAACACGAACTTCACGTCCACCGCGTATTAATCTCCAGCGATTTGCTGTACCCGATGTGGGAAGATACAAATTAATTGCCTGATGATCTATTAATTGTGACACTGACGTTGGAGCACTTCGACGAGAAAAATAATCCGGTGAGCCAACAATAGCCATTGGTATATCTGGCCCGATTCGAATGGCGATCATATCTTTATCCATCTCTCCACCCAGACGGACGCCTGCATCAAAACGTTCAGAAACGACATCGGTCAAACCATAATCAATGGTAAGCTGGATATCAATTTCAGGATGCGATTTCAGGAATGTGCGCATAGCTGGTAACAATATCGTTTTTGCTGCATGTTCTACAGTAGTAATACGTATTGTCCCGGATGGGCGGTTCTGCAGATCGCTCAGGGATGTCAGGGCAGAATCTATGTCATACAACATAGGGCCAAGAACAGACAAAAGATGCTCGCCCGCTTCAGTGGGTACAACGCTGCGCGTGGTTCGCGTCAGAAGCCGCAATCCCAATCGTTCTTCTATACGGCGCACTATCTGGCTTAAAGCTGACTGCGCCATGCTCAGGCGGGCTGCTGCGCGAGTGAAGCTACGCTCCTCTGCAACGACGACAAACGCCATCAGATCAGCGATTTCTTCACGCTTCATTCAGTATCTCCATACAATCTATTAATCATTTAAATGATAGGTCTAATCATGATTTTGGGTCTAATCAACTTAATGATCAATATCTATAGTGATATCACCAACCGTTAAAACGAACCGACAACTCCATGAGGAACGGAATGATGAATAATCAAGTCAGCTTCACTAACAGCAATAATCCAACCATCTCTTTGTCTGCAGTGATCTATTTCCCTCCAAAATTTGATGAAACCCGTCAGTATCCGGCAATTGTGGTATCTCACCCAGGTGGGGGCGTTAAAGAGCAAACGGCCGGAACCTATGCCGAAAAACTGGCGGAAAAGGGATTTGTCACTATTGCTTATGACGCATCTTATCAAGGTGAAAGCGGCGGCGAGCCGCGTCAGTTAGAAAACCCATACATTCGTACTGAAGACGTCAGTGCCGTGATTGATTACCTGACAACGCTTTCTTATGTCGACAATAGCCGAATTGGTGCGATGGGAATTTGTGCCGGTGCAGGATATACAGCCAATGCTGCAATTCAGGATCGCCGCATCAAGGCCATCGGTACTGTTAGTGCGGTCAATATTGGTTCGATGTTCCGTAATGGTTGGGAAAACAATGTGAAATCTATTGATGCCCTACCATACGTTGACGCGGGTTCAAACGCCCGAACCAGCGATATTAGCAGCGGAGAATACGCCACTATGCCACTGGCACCAATGAAGGAGTCCGATGCGCCGAACGAAGAACTGCGTCAGGCCTGGGAGTATTACCACACCCCTCGCGCGCAGTATCCAACAGCACCGGGTTACGCTACTTTGCGCAGCCTTAACCAGATTATTACCTATGATGCTTACCATATGGCGGAAGTGTACCTGACTCAGCCGATACAGATTGTGGCGGGCAGCCAGGCAGGGAGCAAATGGATGAGTGACGACCTGTACGATCGAGCATCAAGCCAGGATAAACGCTATCACATTGTTGAAGGCGCAAACCATATGGATCTTTATGACGGCAAAGTCTATGTGGCTGAAGCAATTTCAGTATTAGCTCCGTTCTTTGAGGAAACTCTGTAATGAAACATATTCAAATCCGCAATAGTGATATGGCCTGGCATATTACTGCCAATAATCTGGGAAAAGTTTCATGAAAAATGTACTGATTCTTGGTGCTGGCGGTCAGATAGCCCGCCATGTGATTAATCAACTGGCAGATAAACAAACCATTAAACAAACTTTATTTGCCCGTCAGCCAGCAAAAATCCACAAACCCTATCCAACTAATAGCCAGATTATTATGGGGGATGTACTGAATCATGCAGCACTGAAGCTGGCCATGGAGGGACAGGATGTTGTGTATGCCAACCTTACGGGGGAAGATTTAGATATTCAGGCAAATTCAGTGATCGCTGCGATGAAAGCCTGTGATGTTAAACGTCTGATCTTTGTTCTTTCCCTCGGTATTTATGATGAAGTTCCAGGAAAATTTGGCGAATGGAATAATGCAGTTATTGGTGAGCCCCTAAAACCATTCCGCAGGGCTGCGGATGCAATTGAGGCTTCTGGACTGGAATATACAATTCTTCGCCCTGCCTGGCTGACTGATGAAGATATTATTGATTATGAGCTTACCTCACGCAATGAACCATTCAAAGGTACGATCGTATCACGTAAGAGTGTCGCAGCATTAATTACAGATATCATCGATAAACCTGAGAAACACATTGGTGAGAATATAGGCATCAATCAACCCGGGACTGATGGCGATAAGCCATTCTTCATGTAAATCAATTATATAGCTACCTTCGTACTGTACTATGTGCAGTACGATTTATTAAACTTATTAAGGTGAACTGATCAATCAGATGCGATTAACATGTGTAGAACCAGTAAGAATAAAATACGCCATGTATATAACATTACGACAATTCTAATATCTGCACATCAATGAAAATGCAAACAACTTTCGGCAAAAAAGTGATACAAGATCGATGACATAGCGTTGAAGAAAAGGATTTGATAATCCGCAAAATTTGCACAACACTGCCTGTAATACTTCCTGAACCAGAGACGATCATGACCGTAACCCGCCCACGCGCCGAACGCGGCGCATTTCCGCCCGGAACAGAACATTACGGGCGTTCATTATTGGGCGCGCCGTTAATCTGGTTTCCTGCCCCTGCAGCCAGCCGCGAAAGTGGTTTGATTCTGGCTGGCACTCACGGTGATGAAAACTCTTCGGTCGTCACGCTCTCCTGTGCTCTGCGGACGTTGACACCTTCTTTGCGCCGTCATCATGTGGTGCTGTGTGTGAATCCTGACGGCTGCCAGTTGGGGTTACGGGCCAATGCTAATGGTGTGGATTTAAACAGAAACTTTCCGGCGGCGAATTGGAAGGAAGGTGAAACCGTTTATCGCTGGAACAGCGCCGCTGAAGAACGTGATGTCGTATTGCTGACAGGTGACAAACCTGGCTCTGAACCTGAAACCCAGGCGCTGTGCCAGCTTATACACCGCATTCAACCCGCCTGGGTGGTCTCATTCCACGATCCGCTGGCCTGTATTGAAGATCCCAGACACAGCGAATTAGGCGAATGGCTGGCCCAGGCGTTTGAATTGCCTCTGGTAACCAGCGTCGGTTATGAAACACCTGGCTCTTTCGGTAGTTGGTGTGCAGATCTCAACTTGCATTGCATCACCGCAGAGTTTCCGCCCATCTCCTCCGACGAAGCCAGCGAAAAATATCTCTTTGCGATGGCAAACTTGCTGCGCTGGCATCCTAAAGATGCAATTCGCCCGTCGTGAACTGAAGCGCCGGTTCCACATCTACCGCCAGCCAGGTCGGTCCGTCAAGATCGGCGAAACTGACCTGCGGCACCAGCGGTAAAGCGGCGCTAATGGCACGAGAGGTACACAACATGCAGCCCAGCATCAGACTAAAACCTTGTGCACGTGCTTCAGTCGCCAGCGCCAGCGCTTCCGTCAGACCACCGGTTTTATCAAGCTTAATGTTAACCATCTCATAGCGCCCTTTCAGCGCCTTCAGATTGCTACGAGTATGACAACTTTCATCTGCGCAAATCGGTAACGGATGAATAAAATTCTCCAACGCCGCATCGTCCTGCGCAGGAAGCGGTTGTTCAAGCATCACAACGCCTAAATCCGCCAATAGCTGGCAACGCGCCGCCAACCCTTCTGCACGCCAGGATTCATTTGCATCAACGATCAGCGTCGCATCGGGCACAGCGGTGCGAATTGCCACCATCCGCTCACTGATAAGATGGTTATCCAGCTTCACTTTCAGTAATTTCGCGCCTGCCTGCCAGAGTGTTGATGCACTATTGGCCATCTGATCAGGCGTACCGATGACTACCGTCTGTGCAGTGATAACTGTCTCGGGAAGCGTTATGCCGATCAAATCAGCCAGCGATTGCTGCTGTTTTCGCGCCGCCAGATCCCACAATGCACAATCCAGCGCATTACGTGCTGCGCCGGCAGGGAGAATTTTTTGCAACTCCTCCCGTGTCAGCCCTTTCTCTAATTGCGGTACGACGCTCATAATTTGCGCCATTACCGAGGCATCACTTTCTCCATAACGCGGATACGGCGTGCATTCACCGGTGCCTTTAATACCTTCTTCTTCCAGTTCAACCACCACCACGCGCGCTTCACTGCGACTTCCCCGGGCAATCACAAACGGGGTATGTAAGGGCCAGGCTTCCTCAACTACCTTAACGGTTCTCATGTTTACTCCTTGTTGTCGCGGTGGTCTGCGGATTAAGCGCAAATAGCGTTTGCTGTGTTATTGACAGTTAGCATAAACTAGGTGTGACGTTAACTATATGTAAACAGGAAAGATAATCATGTCACAAACCGTTCATTTCCAGGGCAACCCGGTTACAGTCGCCAACTCCATCCCCCAGGCGGGTAGCAAAGCGCAGACTTTTACTCTCGTGGCAAAAGATCTGTCTGACGTCATCCTCGGTCAGTTTGCGGGTAAACGCAAAGTGCTGAACATTTTCCCGAGTATTGATACCGGTGTTTGCGCCGCATCAGTACGTAAGTTTAACCAACTGGCAACCGAGATCGACAACACCGTTGTGCTGTGTATCTCTGCCGATCTGCCGTTCGCCCAGTCTCGTTTCTGCGGCGCAGAAGGTCTGAACAACGTTATCACCCTCTCCACTTTCCGTAACGCTGAATTTCTGCAAGCCTACGGTGTGGCAATTGCTGATGGCCCACTGAAAGGTCTGGCAGCGCGTGCCGTTGTGGTTATTGATGAAAATGACAATGTGATTTTCAGCCAGCTGGTGGATGAAATCACCACCGAGCCGGATTACGAAGCAGCTCTGGCTGTACTGAAAGCATAAGTTAATATGCCTGATGGTGTTGCACCATCAGGCATATTCGCGCTTACTCTTCGTTCTTCTTCTGACTCAGACCGTATTCCCGCAACTTATTGGCAATCGCGGTATGCGAAACGCCGAGGCGTTTTGCCAGTTTGCGCGTGCTGGGATAATTGCGATAAAGCTGGGTTAATACCGAGCGTTCAAAACGGCTGGTGATTTCGTCCAGCGAACCTTCCATCGCATCTTCGCCCACGGCTACCGTTGCGGCGTCATAATCCGGTAACAAAATATCCTGTGGACGCAGCTCATAACCGTCCAGTTGTGTCAGTGCGCGATAAATAGCGTTCTTTAACTGCCGCACATTTCCCGGCCACGCATAACGCGTAAGTACAGTATTCAGGTCAGCGGCCAGTTTCGGACGCGGCACGCCCTGCTCGTCGGCAAAGCGGGCGACGAACAGCTCTGTTAACGGCATGATGTCCTGCGGACAGTCACGTAGCGGCGGCAGATTGAGCGTCAACACGTTCAGACGATAATAGAGATCTTCACGGAACACGCCTTTTTGCACCAGTTCGACCAGATTCTTCTGCGTAGCGCAAATCACCCGCACATCGACATGCACCTCATGGTCTTCGCCAACCCGACGGAAAGTGCCATCATTAAGGAAACGCAGTAATTTCGCCTGCATCCGTGGTGACATTTCCCCTATTTCATCCAACAGCACCGAACCACCGTTCGCCTGCTCAAAGAACCCTTTCTTCCCTTCCGGAGCATGACCAAACAGTTCACTCTCGACCGCATCTTCCGGTATAGACGCACAGTTCAGCGCCAGGTAAGGTTTGCTCGCTCTGGGGCTTGCCTGATGACAGGCATACGCAAAGAGATCTTTTCCGGTGCCGGTATCACCCGTAATCAGCAGCGGCGCGCTTAGCATCGCCAGTTTCTGCGCCTGTTCGACAACATGCTTCATTTTCGGGCTGACAGCGACAATTTGACTAAAGGCGCTGACGTCCTGGGCGGCGACATTTTGCAACTGACGGCCCATACGAATCGTTGATCGCAACATCACCACCGCACCGGTCAGGACGTGTTGATCATTTTCATCCTGAAGATAAACAGGCGTAATCTCCATCAGGAAATTCTGTCCATTAATAACGACATGCTCGTTATGGGAATCCTGCGGTTCGCTTTCCAGCCAGCGTAAAAAATTAAAGCCGTTAATCAATTGCGCGGCGGTATGGTTGCGCAGACGATCCAATTTTTGCCCAAAAAGCTGACAGCTCGCCGGGTTCGCCATATCCACTTTGCTTTTCATATCGACAGAGAGCACAGGTTCAGGCAACGCTTCCAGTAACGCGCTCAACGCCAGATGCTCACGTTCAGAAGGCATCCACGGGACAGTACGGACATCGGTAACACCTGCAATACGGCGTATTTCGGCCATCAGACTGCTGAAACTCTCAAACTCCAGTTCAGCAAAATTGAGGTAGATTCGCCCAATGGGGTCAATCTCAATACCGCGTAAATCAATGCCTCTTAGCACGAGTAGATCGAGTAATTCGCGGGTCAGACCGAGTCGGTCTTCACAAAAGACTTCCAGACGCATGGGAACCTTCACCTGAAAAAAGAACAATTAATATGATGATATGACACTATTTGGATAGCAGGAAGGTTTCTGTCAACAATCATTGACACAAAGACGGAAAAACGGGCACTTCGGCGTAAAGATATCCGGTCAGCACCCGATATTGCATTATTTTTCGCTGGGCGTTTTGCCTTTTTGCAGCGTCTCTTTCACCTGACCGATAAGCTGACGACGGAAATCCCCGAGGCGAGGTTTGTCATCGTCAATCCACGGCAGAGGGCGGCAAAGCTCCATAGCTTTAATCCCCAGTCGTGCCGTCAGAAGTCCTGCACCAATCCCCTGAGCTGCCCGGGTAGACAAACGCGCAGCGAGATCTTGCGACATCCAGTCCATCCCCACTTCACGCACCAGTTCGCTGGCTCCGGCGAAAGCGATATTCAGCAATACCAGCTTAAACAGGCGCAAACGGCTGTAATATCCCAGTTCAATGCCATACAGCGTGGCGATGCGATTAATCAAACGCAGATTGCGCCAGGCGATAAACGCCATATCCACCAGCGCCAGCGGGCTGACCGCAATCATCAACGTTGATTCCGCCGCCGAACGGCTGATTTCGCGCCGCGCCTGGGCATCTAAAACCGGCTGGACCAGATGAGCATACAGGCTGACCACTTCACGATCGTTTTGCGTTTCATGGATTGAGGCATACCAGCGTTGCAGTGCCGGATGCGACTGGTCGATGCCCGCCTGCTGCGCCAGTTTTTCGCAAAATGCGCGGCCTTTACCCGTGCCGTGACTGTGCAACAAATCGCGCGCTTCGTCGCGTTCATGGGCGCGCTGTCGCAAGCGCCATAAGCGCCGCCACTCTGTTACCACAGAACCTACGCCAGCGCCGATAATCAATGCCCCAGCGGCACATCCACCCAGCGCTACCCAATCCTGAGTTTGCCAGGCGTTCATTGTCCACTGCACGCCCTGCCCGACAACGCTTGCGCCAAACAGAGCCAACCCGCCCATCACCATTTTGCGCCACAGGCTGCGTTTCGGACGTAACGCTGCGTCCATCACCGCTTCAACTTGCCCCTCTTCTTCCTGCGCTTCGTCGAGCGTGGCCGGGGCAAAATTTTGCGCCTGATTTTCGTCAAAGGTCTGCTGCGCCCTGAATTTTGGATTCTGATCGACCTCCAGTGGACCGTCGAAATCAATACGTGGTTTTAACGGTTCGGTCATCGCAATTTATCTCCTATTAAAAATTCCAGCGCAGCATCAAGACGAATATGCGGCAGCGGTTTGTCGACATCCATCACCTGCGGACGAAACGCCTCAAACTGGAAGCCTTGCTTATCCCAGAACGCCTGACCAGGCAAACGTGCGGGAACTTCGCCAGGATAAACAGTGAGCGGTGCGCCATCGCTGAGTCGATTACCGCGCAGCGCCGGGATTTTCTCACCGTTAACATCAATAATGCCGCTGGTGGTCGCCTGAACTGACGCCAGCCCCAGGCAGTCCATGCTGATCCCTTCGAACGCTGCATTTTGCCAGGCATCCTGAATCAGTTGTTGCAGTAATGAAACCATATTGGCGTGCTGATCGATGGTCACATGGTCTGCTTTAGTCGCAGCAAACAATAGCTTATCGATAACCGGCGAAAACAAACGCCGGAACAGGGTTCGCTGCCCGTAGTGGAAACTTTGCATCAGCTGCGTCAGCGCCAGACGCATATCATTAAATGCCTGTGGCCCACTGTTGAGAGGCTGCAGGCAATCCACCAGCACAATCTGGCGGTCAAAGCGCAGAAAATGATTCTTATAGAACCCCTTCACCACTTTCTCGCAGTAATAATTAAACCGCTCGCGCAGCATTCCGGCATTGGTATGCTTATCGGCCTGCGCCAGTTTGGACTCGCCCCAGGCATCGACATCCGGCCACGGGAAGAATTGCAGCGCGGGTGCTCCTGCCATATCTCCCGGCAAGACAAAGCGCCCAGGCTGAATAAAGTGCAACCCCTGCTGTTTGCAGTGGTGGAGATACTCGGTCCAGGCGGCGGCAATGTCTGCCAGCCGGTTTTCGTCGGCAGGCGCTAGCGGGTCCAGCCCTTCGCACATCATTCGCCATTTCGCCGACCATTCGCCGCGCTGACCATTGAGTAAGCCCGTCATCTGGCGCGACCAGCTTAAATAGTCCTGCGCCAGCATCGGCAGGTCGAGCAACCATTCGCCGGGGTAATCCACAATTTCCAGATACAGCGTGGAGGTGTCCTTAAAGTGGCGTAGCAGCGAATCGTTCGATTTAAAACGTAACGCCAGGCGAATTTCACTGACGCCGCGCGTAGGCGTCGGCCAGGCGGGAGGATCGCCATATAACTGCGCCAACCCTTCATCATAGGTGAAGCGCGGAATGCCAAAGTCACGCTGGGGAATGCGTTTTACGCCCAGCAGGCGCTCTTCACGCACCGCACTTAAAAGCGGCAAACGTGCTCCGGCATGAATATTGAGCAACTGATTAACCATCGCGGTGATAAACGCTGTTTTGCCGCTGCGGCTAAGTCCGGTTACAGCGAGGCGCAGATGTCTGTCGACACCCCGATTCACCAGCGCATTAAGTTCATTTTTAAGTCGCTTCATTGCTGTCCTGTGCCAGAAAGCTGTAGAAAGGATTAGATACTGGAGATAATAATGTGGGTTAATTTTGATTTATCAAATGAATAAGCGGCGTTGTTTACACCGCTCAATAAGTAATTTGTTAACCTTTGACCTTCGGCATTGCGATGTCTTTCAGGCCACCGGCGTTCTCAACGTGGGTATATCCCATCTCGCTAAGGATCTCTTTTGCCTGCCCTGACTGGCGTCCGGCATTGCAATACACTTTCACGGTGTCGTTTTTATCCGGAACGGCGGTGGCAATGCGCTCTTTTACTTCCTTCAGGGGAATATTGATGGCCCCCTGAACGTGCTCTTGCTGATACTGCTCTGGAACACGAACATCGATCCAGTGTTCAGCGGCGAAAACGGGCAGTGAAAACACCAGTGTCAGAGCAAGTAAGCCTTTTTTAAACATGTAAGCGTCCTTCTATGGATGAAAATTGCCATCCATAATATGCCTTAGCTTTAACAATTTTTGCGAAACTCCCCTCACCTTTTATAACGCTGCGCCAGTTTATTGGCAGCCCGACTTAACAGCGGTTCCAGCGCCACGGCCAGCAACATTTTCAGTGGTCGGCGAGCAACTGATTTTATCGCCCAGCCAGCTACACCCGCCGGGCCATAGCGCAGTGCGGTAAGAAGTACCAGCTTGCCTGCTAATTTGAAACCAGGCTTCACCTTTTGCCCGGCCTGTTGCCAGCGAATATTCATAACTTTCCTCACAGTTGACGGAAACGGCTACGTAACGTGAAAGTATCGGAAGTGACATAACGTTCCATCTCGCGTAAACGCGTTTCACTTGCCGCCAGTTCACGGTCGACTTCATCCAGCAATTCACTGCTGGAAGGTAGCTGCTCACCAAAGGCCATGTTGTCCGGCATTGGATCAAGCGCAAATGACAAAATGATGTAAGCAACCAGGGTAAACAGCGCCAGACCGAAGAAAATCGACAGCACCACCAGAATACGCACCAGTTTTACCGGTACATCAAAATAGTTGGCAATCCCGGCGCAAACGCCGCGTACCATGCCCTGCTGCGGAATACGCCATAATTTTTTATTGAGATTAATGCCCGCCATTAGCGATCCCTCCAGTTCGGATGTTCTGCATCAAGAATAGATTCCAGCGCCTGAATACGTTCGCGCATCCGTTTTGCTTCATCAGCCAGTTGCGCTAATCGCTGCTGCTCACTTTGCGACAATTCACTGCGACCAGAACGATTGCTGTAATGCAGCCATAACCAGATCGGTAAAACAAACAGCACAAAAATGGTTAACGGAATAGCCAGAAATAGCGCGCTCATAAGGACTCCTTAGACGATGAGCGGCGGCGCGTTCGGACGCCGCCTGGATGTTATTATTGATTGTCTTGCTTCATTTTGGCTTTTAATTGTGCCAGTTGCTCGCTGATTGCATCATCGGCTTTCAGTTCGGCAAACTGATCGTCCAGCGATTTTTGTTTACCGAAGCTGTGGCTTTCTGCTTCCGCTTCCATCTGGTCAATTCGACGTTCGAAAGATTCGAAACGAGCCATTGCTTCATCCAGTTTGCCACTGTCCAGCTGACGACGCACATCGCGCGACGAGTTTGCCGCCTGATGGCGTAACATCAATGCCTGCTGGCGAGCGCGTGTTTCGCTCAATTTGTTTTCCAGCTCGCCGATCTCTTTCTTCATGCGTGCCAGCGTATCGTCCACCAGCGTCACTTCATGTTCCAGGCTCTTAATCAGATCGGTCAGTTTCTGTTTTTCAATTAACGCCGCACGCGCCAGATCCTCTCTCTCTTTCAGCAGCGCCAGTTCGGCTTTTTCCTGCCATTCAACTTCACGCGCCGACGCTTGTTCAATACGGCGAGTCAGCTGTTTCTTTTCTGCCAGCGCACGCGCCGAAGTAGAACGCACTTCAACCAATGTATCTTCCATCTCCTGGATCATCAGACGCACCAGTTTCTGTGGATCTTCCGCTTTCTCTAACAGAGCGTTGATGTTGGCATTCACGATGTCGGCAAAGCGAGAAAAAATACCCATAATGTTGTCCTCTTGATTTCTGCGTTCAGGATTGTCCTGCTGAACTATTAATACAATTTGCGTGCCAATTTTTTATCTTTTTGATTTATAAAGATCTGATTGAAGAATCAACAGCAACATGCCAGGATGAGTTAGCGAATTACACTAACAAGTGGCGAATTTCATCATGGCAGAATACAAAGATAATTTACTCGGTGAGGCGAACAGCTTTCTCGAAGTGCTGGAACAGGTTTCGCATCTCGCACCGCTGGACAAACCGGTGCTCATCATCGGCGAGCGCGGCACAGGTAAAGAGCTGATTGCCAGCCGTCTGCATTATCTCTCCTCCCGTTGGCAGGGGCCGTTTATTTCCCTTAACTGCGCGGCGTTAAATGAAAATCTGCTGGATTCCGAACTGTTTGGTCACGAAGCGGGCGCGTTTACCGGTGCGCAAAAACGTCATCCAGGGAGATTTGAACGTGCCGACGGCGGTACGCTATTTCTTGATGAACTCGCTACGGCACCGATGATGGTGCAGGAGAAATTATTGCGCGTGATTGAGTACGGTGAACTGGAGCGCGTTGGCGGCAGCCAGCCATTGCAGGTGAATGTGCGGTTGGTATGCGCGACGAATGCCGATCTCCCGGCGATGGTCAATGAAGGTACTTTTCGCGCTGACCTGCTCGACCGGCTGGCTTTCGATGTAGTGCAACTGCCGCCCCTGCGCGAGCGCGAAAGCGACATTATGCTGATGGCAGAACACTTTGCCATTCAGATGTGTCGGGAAATCAAGCTGCCTCTGTTCCCGGGGTTTACGGAGCGCGCCAGAGAAACATTGCTGAATTATCGCTGGCCGGGAAATATTCGTGAATTGAAAAACGTGGTGGAACGTTCGGTGTATCGCCACGGCACCAGCGATTATCCGCTTGATGACATTATTATTGATCCCTTTAAACGGCGTCCGCCTGAAGACGCTATCGCCGTTTCAGAAACCACCTCGCTTCCAACGCTGCCGCTGGATTTACGTGAGTTTCAGATGCAGCAGGAAAAAGAGTTGCTGCAACTCAGTTTGCAACAAGGGAAATATAACCAGAAGCGCGCGGCTGAATTACTTGGGTTAACCTATCATCAGTTCCGCGCGTTGTTGAAAAAGCACCAGATTTAGCGAAGTTGGGCAATACAACTTGCCGGATGCGGCGTGAACGCCTTATCCGGCATACATAATCAATACGTTGTTTGCAGGCCTGATAAGCGCAGCGCATCAGACATTATTGCGTTGGGCTATTAATCGCTCAGCGCATCCTGCAAAATTTTCATTGCCTCATCGAATTGCGCATCCGGGATGGTCAGCGGATACAGGAAGCGAATCACGTTGCCGTATGCGCCACAGGTCAGCAGGAGCAGCCCCTGCGCCAGCGCGCGTTGCTGGATTTTCTGTGCAATCGCCGCTGACGGCTCGCCCGTTTGCGGATCGTTAAACTCTACCGCAATCATAGACCCCAGACCGCGTACTGCCGCGATGGCCGGAACGCTTTCTTTGGCAACAATCAGCGTGTTTGTCAGACGCTGGCCCAGTTTATTCGCGCGTTCGCAGAGTGATTCTTTGTCGATAATGTTGAGCACAGCATGCGCGGCGGCTACTGCCAGCGGGTTACCGGCGTAGGTGCCGCCAAGCCCGCCCGGCGCGGGCGCGTCCATAATATTCGCGTTACCGACCACGCCCGAAAGCGGCATCCCGCCCGCCAGGCTTTTCGCCATCGTCATTAAGCCCGGCTTATCGGCGTAATGATCCATGGCAAACATTTTACCGGTACGCGCAAAGCCGCTTTGCACTTCATCGGCAATCATCACAATGCCGTGCTCGTCGCACAGGCGGCGAATGGCGGCAACCAGCTCTTTTGGTGCAACGTTGAAACCGCCTTCACCCTGCACCGGTTCGAAAATAATCGCCGCCACCTGCTTCGCTTCAATGTCCGATTTAAACAAGCGTTCGATGGCGTCGAGGGAGTCCTGCGTTGAAACGCCATGTAAATCTGACGGATAAGGTACGTGATACACCGAACCGGGGAACGGGCCGAAGCCGATTTTGTACGGCGCGACCTTTCCGGTCAGCGCCATGGTCATATATGTACGACCGTGGAAGCCGCCGCTAAACGCAATCACGCCAGGGCGTCCGGTATGGGCGCGGGCGATTTTCACCGCGTTCTCAACCGCTTCCGCACCGGTGGTGAAGAACGCAGTTTTAGCCTGCCCGCTCACCGGGGCAAGGGCGTTAATTTTCTCCGCCAGCGTGACGTAGCTTTCGTACGGCACAATCTGATACGCCGTGTGGGTAAACTGTTGCAATTGCTGCTCCACCGCCGCGACCAGATCAGGGTGGCGATGCCCGGTATTCAGCACCGCAATGCCTGCGGCGAAATCGATGTATTCGTTGCCCTCTACGTCCTTCAGCGTGGCGTTTTCTGCCGACTGGGCGAAGAAGTTACACATCACGCCAACCCCGCGAGGGGTAGCAGAAAGACGACGCTGATGGAATTCATTGTTGCTCATGTTTCACACCTTTTGACTCTTCACTGTTAATCGGAAATTAAACGCCCAGACGATCGCGCAGGCTGTAATAAGCCGCGCCCATCGCGGTAAACGGAACGCGCAGCGTGCGCCCGCCGGGGAACGGGTAATGCGGCAGATTGGCGAAGGCGTCGAAACGCTCGGCGTCACCGCGCAGCAGTTCAGCAATCAAACGCCCGGCGAGGTGGGTACAGGTGACGCCGTGGCCGCTGTAGCCCTGCATGTAGTAGATGTTGGTATCGAGGCGACCGAACTGCGGCATGCGCGACAAGGTCAGCAGGAAGTTGCCCGTCCAGCGGTAATCAATTTTCACGCCCTTCAGCTGCGGGAAGGTTTTCAGCAGTTTCGGCACCACAAGGCGCTCAACGTCATCCGGGTCGCGCGCGCCGTAGACCACGCCGCCGCCGTACAGCAGGCGGTTATCGGCGGTAAGACGGTAGTAATCAAGCAGATAGTTACAGTCTTCAACGCAGTAGTTTTTCGGGATCAGCGAACGGGCTAAATCTTCCGACAGCCGCTCGGTGGTGATCACCTGCGTGCCGCACGGCATGCTGCGTTTCGCTAGTTCCGGCTCTACTTTATCGCCCAGATACGCATTCCCGGCGACAATCACATACTTCGCCGTCACCTGACCATTGGCAGTCCGCACCACGGCTGGCGTGGTGTGCTGGATCTGCGTCACGGCGGAAAGCTCATACACGCGCCCTCCGTTCAGGCGGATGGCATCGGCTTCACCAATGGCGAGGTTTAGCGGGTGAATATGCCCACCGCTGTGATCCAGCAGCGCACCAGTGTAGCGATCGCTGGCGACCTCGCGGCGAATAGCGTTGGCGTCCAGCAGCTCCAGCTGTTTATTGCCGTAGCGTTCCCAGTTCTCTTTCTGCTCTTCGAGTGTGGCGAGTTGTTTATCATTCATCGCCACAAACAGGCCGCCGGGGCGATAGTCGCAGTCAATCTGATAACGTTTGATACGTTCTCGGATGATCTCGCCACCCTCGAACATCATGCTGCCGAGCATACGGGCGGTATCCATGCCGTAGCTTTTTTCGATCACGTCGATGTCGCGGCTGTAGGAGTTCACAAGCTGCCCGCCATTGCGTCCGCTTGCGCCGAAGCCGATGCGTGAGGCTTCAAGAACCACCACGTCAAAGCCCGCTTCCGCCAGATGCAGCGCGGAGGAAAGCCCGGTATAGCCGCCGCCAACCACGCAAACATCGCAGGAAATCGACTCATTCAGTGTGTCGAATGGCGCGTATTTATTCGCACTGGCGGCGTAATAACTGCTGGTATGTTCGGTCATTTCAGGCCTCCAGGCTTATCCAGATAGTTTTCAGTTCAGTGAATTTTTCAAGGGCGTGCAGGGATTTGTCGCGACCGTTGCCGCTCTGCTTATAGCCGCCAAACGGCACGGTCATATCGCCGTCGTTGTAGTTATTGACAAAGACGGAACCGGCTTTCAGGCGACGGCTCATGCGGTGCGCGCGGGAGAGGTCGCGCGTCCATACCGCCGCGCCGAGGCCGTACTGGCTGTCGTTAGCAAGCTGAAGCGCCTGATCTTCTGATGTGAAACGCGTGACCACCAACACCGGGCCGAAAATCTCTTCGCGGCTTAAGGACGCATTCGGGTCTACGTCTACAAAGATCGTCGGGCCGATGGCGGCAGCCAGCTCGGCGTTACGGCCATCCAGCAGCAGTTGCCCTTTGCCTTCGCCTTCACGAATAAAGCTATGCACCGAGTCGGCGTGGGCGCAGTCGATTAAGGTGCCCATGGTGGTTGCGGGATCAAGTGGATGGCCCGGCTGCCAGTTTTGCGCCTGCTGTTTTAACAGGGCTAAGAATTCATCGGCGATGCTCTCTTCCAGCAACAAACGCGTTCCGGCGATGCATACCTGGCCCTGGTTGTAGAAAATGCCTGCGGCGGTGGCGCTTGCCGCCTGTTGCAAATTCGGGCAGTCGGCGAAAACGATGTTGGCGCTTTTGCCGCCCGCCTCCAGCCAGACGCGTTTCATGTTGCTGTCGCCCGCGTCCTTCAGCAGCTGTTTCCCGGTGCGGGTTGAGCCAGTAAAGGCAATGGCATCGATATCGTTATGGCGCGAAAGCGCCTGCCCGGCTTCATGACCAAAACCCGTCACCACGTTCAACACACCATCCGGCAGCCCCGCTTCTTTCGCCAGCCCCGCGAGACGAATCGCACTGAGCGGTGATTTTTCAGACGGTTTTAGGATCACGCTGTTTCCCGCCGCCAGCGCCGGGCCGAGTTTCCAGCAAGTCAGCAGCAGCGGGAAGTTCCACGGCACGATGGCGGCAATCACGCCGACCGGTTCACGCACGATCATCGCCAGCTCATGGCTACTGGTGGTCGCCACTTCGCCATACACTTTGTCGATAGCCTCGGCGTACCAGCGAATGGCGCGCGCCGCGCCGGGAATATCATCACGCAGGCTGTGACGAATCGGTTTGCCGGTGTCAAGCGTTTCCAGCAGCGCCAGTTCTTCAGCGTTAGCTTCCATTAAATCGGCGAGTTTATTCAGCACCGCTTTACGCTTAGCCGGAGAAGAGAGTGACCAGTCGCCACGTTCAAACACGCCGCGTGCTGCGCTCACCGCACGGTCAATATCGACGCTCTTGCCGCGGGCAATATTCGCCAGCGGTGCCTGGGTGACCGGATCAACGGTTTCAAAAGTTTCATTTTCCGCCGCAGCAGTATATTCACCGTTAATAAATAAGCGGGTTTCAATGGCGAGACTTAACGCTTTATCCTGCCAGTAAGCCAGATGATGAAAATTCATTATGACTCCTGTTTCACGTCTATCAGATATATGCAGTTTGTGAACGTCAGGGCGCAGAGATCCCCGGGCCGCATGCCCGTTTATTTCTGGCGACATTCTTTATGGATTGCCGGGCGCATTGCGCTTACCCGGCTTACAGAACAAAAAGATTAAAACGTGGTGGGCGTATGGGCGCTGATAATTCGGCAAATACCTGCCGACGTATTACTGAAACTGTGCGGGATGCCGGTATTAATGGCATAACTTTGCCCCGCGACGAGGTGGTAATCCTGACCATTAATCGTCAGAACAATTTCACCTTCCAGTACAGTGCCTATTTCCTCACCCTGATGCTTAATTCTTTCCCCAGTGGTTGTGCCCGGCTGGTAAGTTTCAAAGATCATCGCCAGCGTGCGATTCGGGTTACCGTTATGAACCAGCTTCATTGACACACCCTGACTGCCCATCTCAATTAAGTCGTCCTGATTAATGACGACCTGCGGCTCATCAGGTTTTTCCGGCTCGGAAAAGAATTCCGAGAGTGACAGACCATACACCTTCAGCAGCTTTTGCAGCGTACTGATGGCAGGGCTGACTTTATCTTGTTCTATCGTACTGATAGCACTGTGAGTCAGCCCGGAGAGTTCGGCGGCACGACGTTGTGAAAGCCCCTGCTGCTGGCGGATTTCCGACAAGCGTTTTCCTGGCGCCAGTCCCTCATCACTCATATTTGCATTTCCTTAAACTGTAGTGGTCAGAGTCGCTGTTTTTCAGCGATATGGTGCTGACAAGCGGTGATAAAGCCCTCGAACAATATACGCGAAAGCGCGTACTCGCTACTGTTCCATTCCGGGTGCCACTGTACGCCCAGCGCAAAAGGATGATTGATGACGCTAACCGCCTCAACTAAGCCATCCGGCGAGCGAGCTTCAACACGCAACCGTGGGCTAACGACCTTCGCCCCTTGTCCATGCAGAGAGTTTACCCAAAAGTTGCTACATTCAGGTAACAACGCAGACAGTAATCCCCCCTCTTCAACCAAAACTTCATGCGACGGCGCATATTGCTGCTCCACCGGCAGTTCGGGATCTTCCCGATGTTCCAGCAATTCAGGCTGTTCGCACAGCTTGCGATGCAACGAACCACCGGTTGCCACCACCAGTTCCTGTAAACCCCGGCAGATGGCGAAAATGGGGATGCGCCTTTCGAGTGCGGCATTAATTAACGCCATGCTCAGAAGATCACGCCCGGGATCGGCGTCAGGCTCATCGCCGTTTTCACCATATAGGTGCGGCTGCACATTGCTGGGACTACCAGGAAGATAAATACCATCGAGTTTCGGCAAAAGTTGTTCAAGTAACGACGGTTCCGCCAGCGCATGTGGTAGCGCAATTGGCAAGCCGCCTGCGTGGATGATGGCATTCAGGTACTTTTCTTGCAGAGTCTGGGTCGCATGACCCTTAAGCCTGTTCCTGCACATTACGACACCGACAACCGGATTGTTCATTATATTTTCCATGCTCAATCTCACAAAGTGGACTAAATTATCGCCATTACTGCGCTTTAAATGACCTTTATGTTCAATATTTTTTCAATCTAGCAGTGGGTTTTCATTTTTGCAAACTCAATTTAACATTTGACAAACATTTAGTTTGCATACAGATTCGAATAGTGGTCATTATATTTTACGCTTTGATAACGAGCGGAAAACAAACCAAAGGCGAAGAATCATGGAAACCAATATCGTTGAAGTAGAGAACTTTGTTCAGCAGTCAGAAGAGAGGCGGGGTAGCGCCTTTACGCAGGAAGTGAAACGCTACCTGGAGCGCTACCCGAATACACAATATGTTGATGTTTTACTTACCGATTTAAATGGTTGCTTCCGTGGAAAGCGTATTCCTGTTTCAAGCCTGAAGAAGCTCGAGAAAGGGTGTTATTTCCCGGCCTCGGTATTTGCAATGGATATTCTGGGCAACGTAGTAGAAGAAGCAGGTCTGGGTCAGGAAATGGGCGAGCCGGATCGTACCTGTGTTCCTGTTCTCGGTTCCTTAACTCCTTCTGCCGCCGATCCAGAGTTTATCGGTCAGATGCTTCTGACCATGGTCGATGAAGATGGCGCTCCCTTTGACGTTGAGCCGCGGAACGTTCTTAACCGCCTGTGGCAGCAGCTGCGCCAGCGCGGATTGTTCCCTGTCGTAGCGGTAGAGCTGGAGTTCTATTTACTGGATCGCCAGCGCGACGCTGAAGGGTATCTGCAACCGCCCTGCGCGCCCGGCACCGATGACCGCAATACACAAAGCCAGGTTTACTCCGTTGATAACCTCAACCACTTCGCCGACGTGCTCAATGATATTGATGAGCTGGCGCAGTTACAGCTGATTCCGGCAGATGGCGCGGTCGCCGAGGCCTCGCCAGGTCAGTTTGAAATCAATCTTTACCATACCGATAACGTGCTGGAAGCTTGCGATGATGCGCTGGCACTAAAACGCCTGGTGCGTCTGATGGCAGAAAAGCATAAGATGCACGCCACTTTTATGGCGAAGCCGTATGAAGAGCACGCGGGCAGCGGGATGCATATCCATATCAGTATGCAAAATAATCGTGGCGAGAACGTGCTTTCTGACGCGGAAGGCGAAGATTCGCCGCTGCTGAAAAAGATGCTCGCCGGGATGATTGACCTGATGCCGTCATCAATGGCGTTGCTGGCACCAAACGTGAACTCGTATCGCCGCTTCCAGCCGGGAATGTATGTGCCGACGCAGGCGTCGTGGGGCCATAACAACCGCACCGTTGCCCTGCGTATTCCCTGCGGCGATCGCCATAATCACCGCGTGGAATATCGCGTGGCGGGTGCCGATGCCAACCCGTATCTGGTGATGGCGGCGATTTTTGCCGGTATTTTGCATGGCCTTGATAACGAACTGCCATTACAGGAAGAAGTCGAAGGTAACGGGCTGGAACAGGAAGGCTTACCCTTCCCGATTCGCCAGAGCGATGCCCTGGGTGAGTTTATCGAGAATGATCACCTGCGCCGCTATTTAGGCGAACGGTTTTGCCATGTCTATCACGCCTGTAAAAATGATGAGCTGTTGCAGTTTGAGCGCCTCATCACAGAAACAGAAATTGAGTGGATGTTGAAAAACGCGTAATACCCCTTGCGGGGTTGTTTCATCGGCCTGAGCGGAGCCAGGCCTGACATTTGCTGGTAATCCAGACATTTTCCGGATGTCGCGTTATGGAGCGCAGGCGGCAACGGGCTTCCGTTAACGATTAAGACTGTGACGAGGAAATGAGATGATGCCGATGATTAAATCCCCGCATGGCGAGGGAGGCTGCGTATGCGCCCCTCCTGCGACTGACTGGACTCCGCCCCCTTTGCTTCCCTTGCTAAACAGGTTTGATTTCAGGTCGACACGACCGCAAACCTTATTACGCAGGGGAGGCAGCAACTATGGCTATTAATTCACCACTGACTATTGCTGCGCAATCTGGCAAAACCCGTCTGCGAAAATCACTGAAATTGTGGCAGGTGGTGATGATGGGTCTGGCCTATCTCACGCCGATGACCGTATTTGATACTTTTGGTATTGTCTCCGGCATTAGCGACGGTCACGTTCCGGCGTCCTATTTGCTGGCGCTGGCGGGCGTGCTGTTTACCGCTATCAGCTACGGCAAACTGGTTCGCCAGTTTCCGGAGGCCGGTTCGGCCTATACCTACGCGCAAAAGTCGATTAACCCGCACGTCGGATTTATGGTCGGCTGGTCATCACTGCTGGATTATCTCTTTTTGCCAATGATCAACGTTTTGTTGGCGAAAATCTATCTCTCCGCCCTCTTCCCGGAAGTGCCGCCGTGGGTGTGGGTGGTAACCTTCGTCGCCATTTTAACCGCCGCGAATCTGAAGAGCGTCAACCTGGTCGCTAACTTCAATACCCTGTTTGTACTGGTGCAAATCTCCATCATGGTGGTGTTTATCTTCCTGGTGGTTCAGGGACTGCATAAAGGAGAAGGCGTTGGCACCGTCTGGTCACTTCAGCCGTTTATCAGCGAGAACGCGCACCTGATCCCGATTATTACCGGGGCGACGATTGTCTGTTTCTCCTTCCTCGGTTTCGATGCGGTGACCACGCTTTCGGAAGAGACGCCGGACGCCGCACGCGTGATCCCGAAAGCCATCTTCCTGACGGCGGTATACGGCGGCGTTATCTTTATCGCTGCGTCGTTCTTTATGCAGCTGTTCTTTCCCGATATCAGCCGCTTTAAAGACCCGGACGCCGCACTGCCTGAAATTGCGCTGTACGTCGGCGGCAAGCTCTTCCAGTCGATTTTCCTCTGCACCACGTTTGTGAACACGTTAGCGTCTGGCCTGGCGTCGCACGCCAGCGTGTCGCGTCTGCTGTATGTGATGGGGCGTGACAATGTGTTTCCGGAGCGCGTGTTTGGCTATGTGCACCCAAAATGGCGGACTCCGGCACTGAACGTCATTATGGTCGGGATTGTTGCGCTGTCGGCGCTGTTCTTTGATTTAGTCACCGCGACAGCATTGATTAACTTCGGTGCTCTGGTGGCGTTTACCTTCGTTAACCTGTCGGTGTTTAATCATTTCTGGCGGCGTAAAGGAATGAATAAAAGCTGGAAGGATCACTTTCACTATTTGCTGATGCCGCTGGTTGGCGCGCTGACGGTGGGTGTGCTGTGGGTTAACCTCGAGTCAACGTCACTGACACTCGGTCTGGTATGGGCTTCGTTAGGCGGCGCATATTTGTGGTATCTGATCCGCCGCTATCGCAAAGTGCCGTTGTATGATGGTGACAGAACGCCGGTGAGCGAAACGTAATAGTCGGATGCGCGGCGCATTATCCTGCCTGAGGGTAATGCGCCGCGCCATTAACTATAAAAAGATGTATGACCCGGATCACGAGTGCTATCATCCGCCCTTATGCTTAGCGCATTAACCCCAGGGGCAAATAATGAACCACGATATCCCGCTAAAATATTTTGATATTGCCGATGAGTACGCGACCGAATGCGCAGAGCCTGTCGCCGACGCTGAACGCACACCGCTGGCCCACTACTTCCAGTTACTGCTCACCCGTTTGATGAACAATGAAGAGATCAGCGAAGAAGCCCAACATGAAATGGCTGCTGAAGCGGGGATTAATCCCGTACGCATTGATGAGATCGCAGAGTTTTTGAATCAATGGGGTAATGAGTAATTATTTCATTGCAGACGCTCGGTCAGTATCGTTGCCCGGATAAAGCGTTCACGCCGCATCCGGCTAAAAATGACACGCACTGCAGCGTGCTTTAATGGGTTTCTCACGATCGTACCGCTCTGCTCCTCGCTAAGTTGTTCTGTGAGTTATAGTTATAGAGAAATCACGGGTACGAATGTTGAACAGATGGCGACGTCACCTGTTCAACGACCAACCACACGGCCCTCATTACGACCCCTGAACACAAACGGTAATGGCAAATGTCATTAAATATTAGTAAGATAGCCTCTTTACATAAAATCCCTTAATATTATGCGCCAGGTATTATCGTCTCTTTTGGTGATTGCTGGACTTGTGAGTGGTCAGGCAATCGCCGCGCCTGAATCCCCCCCGCATGCAGATATCCGCGACAGCGGTTTTGTCTATTGCGTCAGCGGGCAAGTCAACACCTTTAACCCATCCAAAGCGAGCAGTGGGTTAATTGTCGATACCCTTGCCGCCCAGTTTTATGATCGACTGCTGGATGTCGATCCCTATACCTATCGCCTGATGCCGGAACTTGCCGAAAGCTGGGAAGTTCTCGATAACGGCGCGACCTATCGCTTCCACCTGCGTCGCGATGTTCCGTTTCAAAAAACCGACTGGTTTACTCCCACTCGTAAAATGAATGCCGACGATGTGGTGTTTACCTTCCAGCGAATTTTTGACCGCAACAACCCGTGGCATAACGTCAACGGCAGCAACTTCCCCTACTTCGACAGCCTGCAATTTGCCGATAACGTGAAAAGCGTCCGCAAACTGGATAATCATACGGTTGAGTTCCGACTCGCCCAGCCGGATGCTTCTTTTTTGTGGCACCTGGCGACCCATTATGCATCGGTCATGTCGGCAGAATATGCCCGGAAGTTAGAGAAAGAAGATCGTCAGGAACAACTCGACCGTCAGCCGGTCGGCACTGGACCGTATCAGTTGTCGGAATACCGCGCCGGGCAATTTATTCGCCTACAACGTCATGATGACTTCTGGCGCGGCAAACCGTTAATGCCGCAGGTGGTGGTGGATTTAGGCTCCGGCGGTACCGGACGTCTGTCGAAACTCCTGACCGGAGAGTGCGACGTTCTGGCCTGGCCTGCTGCCAGTCAGCTATCCATTTTGCGTGACGACCCACGCTTGCGTTTAACGCTGCGTCCAGGGATGAATGTCGCCTATCTGGCATTTAACACCGCTAAACCGCCGCTAAATAATCCCGCTGTCCGCCATGCGCTGGCACTGGCGATCAATAACCAGCGTCTGATGCAATCCATCTATTATGGTACGGCTGAAACGGCGGCCTCTATTTTACCGCGAGCCTCGTGGGCCTATGACAACGAGGCTAAAATTACTGAATACAATCCGGCAAAATCGCGCGAACAGTTGAAGGCGTTGGGGCTGGAAAACTTAACGCTGAAACTGTGGGTGCCCACACGTTCGCAGGCGTGGAACCCCAGTCCACTGAAAACCGCCGAACTGATTCAGGCGGATATGGCACAGGTTGGCGTAAAAGTGGTGATTGTGCCGGTAGAAGGTCGTTTTCAGGAGGCGCGGTTGATGGATATGAGCCATGACCTGACGTTATCCGGTTGGGCGACGGACAGTAACGACCCGGACAGTTTCTTCCGTCCGTTACTGAGCTGCGCGGCAATTCATTCGCAGACCAACCTCGCCCACTGGTGCGATCCGAAATTCGACAGCGTATTGCGTAAGGCGCTCTCCTCGCAGCAACTGGCGGCGCGCATCGAAGCCTATGACGAAGCGCAGAGTATTCTGGCGCAGGAATTGCCCATTTTGCCGCTGGCGTCGTCATTGCGTTTGCAGGCCTATCGGTACGATATCAAAGGTCTGGTACTTAGCCCGTTTGGTAACGCCTCCTTTGCTGGGGTGTATCGCGAGAAACAGGATGAGGTGAAAAAACCATGATTATCTTCACCTTACGCCGCATTTTGTTATTGATTGTCACCTTGTTCCTGCTGACCTTCGTTGGCTTCAGCTTGAGCTATTTCACTCCACACGCGCCGTTACAAGGCGCGTCACTGTGGAATGCCTGGGTGTTCTGGTTTAATGGCCTGATCCACTGGGATTTTGGTGTTTCCAGCATTAACGGTCAACCGATTGCCGAACAGTTAAAAGAGGTCTTCCCGGCGACGATGGAACTGTGCATCCTCGCCTTCGGTTTTGCGCTGATTGTTGGCATCCCCGTGGGGATGATTGCCGGGATTACGCGCCATAAGTGGCAGGATAACTTGATCAACGCCATCGCCTTACTGGGCTTTTCAATCCCGGTGTTCTGGCTGGCGCTTCTGTTGACGCTGTTTTGTTCACTCACGCTAGGTTGGTTGCCCGTTTCAGGGCGTTTCGATCTGCTCTACGAAGTGAAACCGATTACCGGTTTTGCGTTGATTGATGCCTGGCTTTCGGACTCACCATGGCGGGATGAAATGGTCATGAGCGCAATCCGCCATATGATATTGCCCGTGATCACCCTGTCGGTTGCGCCAACAACTGAAGTGATCCGACTGATGCGTATCAGCACTATCGAAGTGTATGACCAGAACTATGTTAAAGCAGCGGCGACCCGCGGTTTGTCGCGCTTTACTATTTTGCGTCGCCACGTTCTGCATAACGCGTTACCTCCGGTTATTCCTCGCCTGGGCTTACAGTTTTCTACCATGCTGACGCTGGCGATGATCACCGAAATGGTTTTTAGCTGGCCGGGTTTAGGCCGCTGGTTAATTAACGCCATCCGCCAGCAGGATTACGCAGCCATTTCCGCCGGAGTGATGGTGTGTGGTTCACTGGTCATTATTGTTAACGTGATTTCTGATATTTTGGGTGCCATGGCTAACCCTCTGAAACATAAGGAATGGTATGCCTTACGATAGCGTATACAGCGAAAAGCGCCCGCCGGGCACGCTGCGTACCGCCTGGCGCAAATTTTATAGTGACGCCTCTGCGATGGTCGGCCTGTACGGCTGCGCGGGGCTGGCTGTACTGTGTATTTTTGGCGGCTGGTTTGCGCCTTACGGCATCGATCAGCAATTTCTCGGTTATCAATTATTGCCGCCGTCATGGTCGCGCTATGGCGAAGTTTCTTTCTTCCTTGGGACTGACGACCTCGGACGCGATGTTTTAAGCCGTTTACTGAGCGGAGCTGCGCCAACCGTAGGCGGCGCATTTGTGGTGACGCTTGCCGCGACGATCTGCGGCCTGATACTGGGCACCTTCGCCGGGGCGACGCACGGCCTACGCTCAGCGGTGCTTAACCATATTCTGGATACCTTACTGGCGATCCCTTCCCTGCTGCTGGCAATTATCGTTGTAGCGTTTGCCGGACCGAGTTTGTCTCACGCCATGTTTGCCGTCTGGCTGGCGCTACTGCCGCGTATGGTACGTTCGATTTACAGCATGGTGCATGACGAACTGGAAAAAGAGTACGTCATCGCCGCCCGTCTGGATGGCGCATCAACGCTGAATATTCTCTGGTTTGCTGTGATGCCAAACATCACCGCCGGGCTGGTCACCGAGATCACCCGCGCACTGTCGATGGCAATTCTCGATATCGCCGCGCTGGGCTTTCTCGATCTCGGCGCGCAACTCCCCTCGCCTGAATGGGGAGCGATGCTCGGTGATGCGCTGGAACTGATTTATGTCGCCCCGTGGACTGTCATGCTGCCAGGTGCGGCAATTATGATTAGCGTGCTGTTGATTAACCTCCTTGGCGACGGTGTCCGTCGTGCAATTATTGCGGGGGTGGAATAATGCCATTACTCGATATTCGTAACCTGACCATTGAATTTAAAACCGGTGATGAGTGGGTTAAAGCCGTCGACCGCGTAAGTATGACCTTAACCGAAGGTGAAATCCGCGGTCTTGTTGGTGAATCCGGTTCCGGCAAAAGTTTGATTGCGAAAGCGATTTGTGGGGTGAATAAAGATAACTGGCGTGTTACTGCTGACCGTATGCGTTTTGATGATATCGATTTGCTGCGTCTCTCCGCACGCGAACGGCGCAAGCTGGTTGGTCACAACGTGTCGATGATTTTCCAGGAACCGCAGTCGTGTCTTGACCCTTCAGAACGTGTGGGTCGCCAGTTGATGCAAAACATCCCAGCCTGGACCTATAAAGGCCGTTGGTGGCAGCGTTTTGGCTGGCGCAAACGCCGTGCCATTGAACTGCTGCACCGCGTGGGGATTAAAGATCACAAAGATGCGATGCGCAGTTTTCCCTATGAGTTGACCGAAGGTGAATGTCAGAAAGTGATGATAGCCATTGCACTGGCGAATCAACCGCGTCTGCTGATTGCTGACGAACCGACAAACTCAATGGAGCCAACAACCCAGGCGCAAATCTTTCGCCTGCTGACGCGTCTCAACCAAAACAGCAATACCACTATTTTGCTTATCAGCCATGACTTACAAATGCTTAGCCAATGGGCGGATAAAATTAACGTGCTTTACTGCGGTCAAACGGTGGAAACCGCGCCAAGTAAGGAGTTGGTGACAATGCCACATCATCCTTATACCCAGGCGCTGATCCGCGCGATACCAGACTTCGGCAGCGCGATGCCGCATAAAAGTCGCCTCAATACGCTGCCCGGCGCTATCCCACTGCTGGAACAGTTACCGATTGGGTGTCGTCTGGGGCCGCGTTGCCCGTATGCACAACGAGAATGCATTGTGACGCCACGTTTGACGGGGGCGAAAAATCATCTCTATGCCTGTCATTTCCCGCTGAACATGGAGAAAGAGTGAGATGATCGAAACGTTGCTTGAAGTGCGTAATTTAAGTAAAACGTTCCGCTACCGGACCGGCTGGTTTCGTCGTCAGACCGTAGAAGCGGTAAAACCCTTGAGCTTTACGCTACGTGAAGGCCAGACACTGGCGATCATTGGCGAGAATGGTTCTGGTAAATCCACGCTGGCAAAAATGCTGGCGGGAATGATAGAACCTACCAGCGGCGAGTTATTGATTGACGATCATCCGCTGCATTTTGGCGATTATTCCTTCCGCAGTCAGCGTATTCGCATGATTTTTCAGGATCCTTCGACCTCGTTGAATCCCCGTCAACGTATCTCGCAAATTCTGGATTTTCCACTGCGTCTGAACACCGATCTGGAACCTGAACAGCGTCGCAAACAGATTATTGAAACGATGCGTATGGTTGGGCTGCTACCGGATCACGTCAGTTACTATCCGCATATGTTGGCACCCGGGCAAAAACAGCGTCTGGGGCTGGCGCGCGCGCTGATATTGCGCCCAAAAGTCATTATTGCCGATGAAGCCCTCGCCTCACTGGATATGTCGATGCGTTCGCAGTTGATTAATCTGATGCTTGAGTTACAGGAAAAACAGGGCATTTCGTATATTTATGTTACCCAGCATATCGGAATGATGAAGCACATTAGCGACCAGGTGCTGGTGATGCATCAGGGCGAGGTTGTCGAGCGAGGCAGCACCGCCGATGTGCTGGCATCGCCGCTGCATGAACTCACCAAACGGCTGATCGCCGGTCATTTTGGCGAGGCATTGACGGCAGATGCGTGGCGTAAGGACCGTTAGTGTTTTGCGCCTCATCCTGACAGGGGCCCCCCTCAGGATGAGGTGTTCATTACTTTTGATTGTCGATTCTGGTGAGAGCAACCAGCAATGCCAGCGTATAACACACCGTAATTGCCAGACTCATTTTTAACAGTGTTTCTCCGCCAATTCCCGACAATGGCGCGGCTATACCGCCGAAGACAAACATGCTCATCCCCATCAACGCAGACGCCGTTCCAGATTCCTGCGTCCCTACTGCACTCATAGCCTCTGCCCCGCCAACAGTGCCGATGCCGCTACAAAATGCGATGGTGAAAAATAATGCCACCAGTGCCGGAATGGGCAATTGTATCCATGCGCATAAGACCGTGAGCATTGCACACAAAATTGCCGCTATCAGGCCACCTCGCAACAATGTCATCGCGTTAATCCGTCGCGCCAGGCGCGAGAAGATCCATGAAGCAATGATAAGTCCGATGCCGTTAAGGCCAAACACCAGGCTAAATTGCATTGGACTAAAGCCAAATTCCTTCTGCAACACGAACGACGAAGAGCCGATATATGCAAACAAACCGGCCAGCATAAAACTTTGAATCAGGCAAAAGCGCATAAAACGGCGGTTCTGCACCACGCTTCGTCCGGTTAATAGCAATGATGAGCCCCTTTTATTTTCTGGCAAGGTCTCATTAATAAATAACAGGCAGCCCAGCAACAGTACGGTGCTAATTTCAGCCATTACCCAGAATAAAGTGCGCCAGTCAAAAGTGCTGACAATGTACCCGCCCAGCACTGGCGACAACACCGGTGCCAGGCCATTCACCGTCATTAACAGCGCAAAAAACTGGGTCAACGTTACTCCCTGATATTTGTCACGAGCAATAGAACGAGAGAGCACCGAACCACCCGCCCCCGCGATCCCTTGAATAAAACGCCAGACCACCAGCCAGTAAATATTGTTCGTTGTCGCGCACAAAATGGAAGAAACAATAAACAATAGCAACGACAAGATTAACGGACGTTTACGCCCTAATTTGTCGCTCAGAGGGCCAAATAACAGTTGTCCGACGCCAAGACCGATCAGCGATGCGGTCAGGGTTAATTGCGTTATGGTCGTGGTTGCCGCCAGTTGCTCAGACATATCCGGCAAAGCCGGCAAATAAAGATCGGTACACATCGGGCCGATACCGGCTAAAAGACCAAGAATCAATGCCCATGAAAGAGAGACTCTAGCCATATTATTCCTTACTTGAGTGATGACATGCCGCCGCCCAGCGACTGCCAGAGCGTGATTCGGTTTGTAAAATCAGTCAGTTGCAGTGCCAGCAGCGCCTGCTGTGCGCTCCACAAGCTGCGCTGCGCCGTCAACACGGTCAGGTAATCACCAACACCCGCCTGATAGCGACGCAAGCCAACATCGACCGTTTGTTGCTCAGCTTTAACAGACTGGCGCTGTGCATCCAGTTGCTCTTCAAGCGTGGTCCGCCGCGCCAGTGCGTTAGCGACATCTTTAAATGCGCTCTGAACGGTTTTTTCATAGGTGGCAATGAGTCCACGCTTTTGTGCTTCTGCGTAACGAAGCTGCGCCAGATTACTTCCGCCAGTGAACAGCGGTAATGTGACCGATGGCGTAAATGACCAGATCTGCATTCCGTGGCTGAACAACGACGACAATGCGTCACTGCCAACACCAGCGCTGGCAGTCAGCGAAATCGTCGGAAAAAAGTTAGCCCGCGCCGCGCCAATATCGGCATTGGCGCTCTTCAAATTATGTTCCGCTTCCTGGATATCCGGACGACGCAGCAGAACGTCAGATGACACTCCCGCAGGAACCAGACTTATCATCTGTTCCGGCAGGCTTTCCAGTGTTCCCGGTAGCAAATTTTCCTCAAGCGTTGTACCTGCCAGTAAGTTCAGCGCATTTTTATCCTGCATCACTTGTGTCTGATAGCTGGCAACGCTGGCGCGTGCTTGCTGATAAACACTCATCGCCTCACTGACATCTGTCGCTGCCGCAGTGCCAACCTGTTGCTGGCGCTGGATAATTTTCAATGAGTTTTCTGCACTGGCCATCGTTTCTTTTGCCAGGGCCAGGTTGCTGTTATCGGCCGCCAGTGTCAGCCAAGCGGTGCTGATTTCAGCAATCAGCGTTAAACGGGTGTTCTGGGCTGTAAATTCACTGGCAAGCCAGGTTTCTCGCGCCGCCCGAGATAAACTCTGATTACGACCAAACAGATCTAACGTAAAACTGGACACCGTGCCGTCAGCCTCGGCAGTGGTTTCCGTACCATTCGCCAGCGAACGACTGCGGGTCGAACTTAAGGCCGCATTCACCGTCGGGAATAACGACGCATTAGTTTGCCCATAGAGCGCCCGTGCTGAGTCAATATCAGCAATCGCTTTTTGCACATCGCGGTTACTGTTCAGTGCAATAGTCACCACCTGCTGCAATCGGGGATCGTGGATCACCTGCTGCCAGTCATGGCTGATTGCCTTTCCCTGGCCCTGTGCTCCCGGCAAGGTCGCCGGGATTGGGGATTCAGGCGTACTGTAGTGAGGATCGAGCGAGACACATCCCGCACTCAACAACACCAGAAAAATAAGAGAACGACGCAACATAACTTACTCCTGACGGCGCGGTTTACCGGCAAACAAACGTTTCACCAGTATAAAAAACAGAGGAACGAAGAAAATGGCCAGTAATGTAGCGGTCAGCGTGCCGCCAATAATGCCCGTACCAATGGCGATGCGGCTGTTCGCCCCTGCGCCGGTTGCTATCGCCAGCGGCATTACCCCCGCAATAAACGCCAGCGAGGTCATGATGATTGGGCGTAAACGAGTCTGCGCCGCGCGTAATGCCGCACGACTCAAGGAATAGCCCTCTGCAACCGCCGCTTCAGCAAATTCCACAATCAGAATGGCGTTTTTCGACGACAAGCCGATAGTGGTTAATAGCGCCACCTGGAAGTAAACATCGTTGTTTAAATCACGCATCCAGGCCGCCAGCGCCGCGCCAAGAAGCCCCAGAGGGATCACCAGAATGACCGAGAACGGGACTGACCAGCTTTCGTACAGTGCTGCAAGGCAGAGGAAAACCACCAGAATAGAAACTGCATACAGACTCAATGCCTGACCGCTGGCCAGTTTCTCCTGCAATGACAAACCACTCCAGGCCCAGGTTGTTCCCGCAGGAAGACTGTTTGCCAGTTCCTCCATTTTTGTCATTGCATCGCCGGAACTAAAGCCAGTCGCATTTTCCCCCTGAATTTCATAGGCTGCCGAGCCGTTGTAGCGCACCAGTCTTTCCGGTCCATACAGCCAGCGGGTGGTCGCAAAAGCAGAGAATGGTGTCATGGCGTTATCGCTGCCGCGCACAAACCATTTACCTAAGTCTGACGGCGCGGAACGAAATTCGCTGTCGCCCTGAATGTAGACTTTTTTCACACGACCACGGTCAATAAAGTCATTCACATAAGTACCGCCCCACGCACTGGACAGGGTGTCGGTGACATCATTCAAACTCAACCCTAATGACACCGCTTTATTGCTATCAATATCTACCTGCAATTGCGGCATTTGTGGCAAATCATTGGCGCGTACAGAATGTAACTCCGGACTTTGATTCGCTTTTTCTATCAACTGATTACGCATTTGCAGCAGTGTTTCACGATCGGTTCCACCGTTAGCTAACAATTCAAACGTAAAACCATTGCTTTGCCCCAGCCCATCAACGGCTGGCGGCGTCATCGCAAATACCGTGGCATCACGAATTGTGCCCAGCTCTTTGGTTGCCCGTAGGGCGATAGCCTGGGCGGTGTTTTCTGCCCCTTTACGTTGAGACCAGTTTTTCAACGAAACAAACGCCATCCCGGTGTTCTGTCCGCTGCCGCTAAAACTGAAACCATCAACGGTAAAAATAACATCGGTATTTGCTTTCTCATTAATCAGGAACCAGTCAACAATCTGGCGATTCACTTCTGCTGTACGGGCAGCGGTCGCCCCGGCCGGCAGCGTGTACTGCACCATGATTTCGCCCTGGTCTTCAGTGGGTAAGAAACTGCCCGGCAGTTTCCACATCATCAGGGCCATTCCACCACCCAGTACGACATAAAGCCCCATCGTTCGAGCAGCACGGCGCAGGACATAAATTACGCCTCGCTGATATTTATCTTCAGTACGGCGGTAAAAGCGGTTAAATGCGCCGAAAAAGCCTTTTTTATGTGGCGGAACATGCTGGAGGACGGAACCGCACAGGGCGGGAGTCAAGGTCAATGCCACTACCACGGAAAGCAGCATTGCGGAGATAATGGTTATCGAAAACTGACGATAAATTACCCCCGTAGATCCCCCAAAGAAGGCCATAGGCAGGAATACGGCTGATAACACCAGCGCAATGGCAACCAGTGCGCCAGAAATCTCGCCCATTGATTTTTCCGTGGCTTCACGCGCGGGCAACCCTTCGTCACGCATAATGCGTTCGACGTTCTCCACCACCACAATGGCATCGTCCACCAGCAAGCCGATCGCCAGGACCATTGCAAACAACGTCAGGGTATTAATCGAATAGCCAAACAACGCAAGAACGCCGAATGTGCCCAGCAAAACGACGGGGACAGCTAACGCCGGAATCAGTGTGGCACGCAGGTTTTGCAGGAATAAATACATCACGCAAACCACCAATACGATGGCTTCAAACAGCGTCTGAATTACGTCCTCTACAGAGATTTTAATAAATTCAGTGCTGTCTTTCGGGTATGCGATGTCGTATCCCTGCGGCATGTTCCGCTGGAATTCGGCAATCTTATCCTTGACCAGCGTCGCCGTATTCAGCGCATTCGCACCGGGCGAAAGCATTACAGCAACCCCGGCAGACGGGTGACCGTTAAGTTTGCCGATAGCGGTATAATCTTCACTGCCCATCTCAACGCGAGCCACATCTTTTATACGAACAACTGCGCCGTCTGACTGGCTTTTCACGATAATATTTTTGAACTGATCCACCGTCTGCAAGCGAGACTGCGCACGTACCGTTGCGGTCAGTTGCTGAGTATTCGGTGAAGGCAATGCCCCTATTTTCCCGGCAGTAACCTGCACGTTTTGCGCTTCAATAGCACTTTGCACGTCTGAAGGCATTAGCGAGTAAGACGCCAGTTTGGCCGGGTCAAGCCAGATGCGCATAGCGTATTCCGCGCCAAAGACTTGCAGACTCCCCACACCTTCAACACGCGCCAGCGGGTCCTGAACGTTACTAACCAACCAGTCGGCGATATCCGAACTGGTGGCTTTGTCAGTGGTGTCATACACGGCAGCAATCAGCAAAAAGTTGCTTTGTGATTTCTCCACCGTAACACCCGTTTGCTGCACTTCGCTGGGTAGGCGCGACTCCGCCTGCTGAATTTTATTCTGCACCTGAACCTGTGCAGTATCTGGATCGGTACCTTGTTCAAAGGTCACATTAATACTGACCGAACCATCAGAGCTACTGGTTGAGCTGAAATAGAGTAAATTATCAAGCCCAGTGAGTTGTTGCTCGATAACCTGAGTCACGCTGTTCTCCAGCGTTTCGGCAGAAGCACCAGTATAAGTGGCTGAAATTTTAATGGTCGGTGGCGCAACGTCAGGATATTGCGCGACGGGCAATGTGCGAATAGCCAGAATCCCCGCCAACATAATCAAAATGGCGATAACCCAGGCAAAGACCGGGCGGCGAACAAAAAAGCGCGAAAACATCAGGCGTTGCCTCCATTAGCCTGAACTTCAACAGCCTTGACGGTCTGCCCTGAAGTGACTTTGGCAGAACCTTCAACAATCAGTCGGTCGCCGTTGTGCAGGCCGTTCAGCACCAGCCATTTATCACCATACGTTTCTCCCGTTTCGAGCGTTCGCTGCTCTACTTTATTGTCTTTATTCACCACCAGCGCAGTTGCATTGCCTTTAGCATCGCGCGTGACGCCCTGTTGCGGCGCGAGAATAGCGTCTTCCATCACGCCTTCATCGACACGAGCGCGAACAAACATTCCCGGTAATAACTGCTGTTGTGGATTGGGGAAAATCGCCCGTAATGTCACCGAACCGGTAGACTCATCTACAGCGACTTCGGTGAGTTCCAGACGCCCTTTTTCGCTGTAGGTTGTGCCATCTTCCAGAATAAGTGAGACGCTCATGGTGTCACTGTTGGTCGCCAGTGACTGTTTACGCAGACGTAATAAATCGACACTGGAGCGAGTGAGGTCGACATACATTGTATCCAGACCACGAATAGTCGTTAACGCTGTATCTTGCGACGCGGTCACCAGTGCGCCAGGGGTTACCGACGAAATGCCAATGCGCCCTGAAATCGGTGCGGTTACCGTGGTCCAGTCAAGATTAATGCGCGCAGTTTCCAGTGCGGCTTTTTTCGCCTCTACACTGGCTTTATCTTGTGCACAGGTAGACTGAGCATCATCAGCATCCTGTTGTGAAACACCGTTCTCTTTCACCAGTCGGGCATAACGCTGCGCTTTCTGGCAATCGGCTTTTACCAGTGCCTGTGCTTGTTGTAATGCTGCCCGAGCTTCATTCCATGCAGCCTGATAACTGGCCGCATCAATCTGGTAGAGCGGCTGTCCAGCCTTGACCAGATCACCTTCCTTAAATAAGCGTTTCTGGATAATTCCCCCAACCTGCGGACGTACTTCGGCACTGAGCGCAGCACTGGTGCGTCCGGTTAATTCACTGACTACCGAGACCGGTTGAGATTTGACTGTAACAACGCCGACTTCTGTTTCTGACGGGGATGAATTGTTACTTTGCGTATTATCACAACCCGATAAGAGCAGCATTGCCACTACAGATGTTGCTATATACTTCATTATTTTCTCCAGGGTGAGAAATACCCTCCTCATTAAAATTAATGAGGATATGTCAGGGATATTCAGTTATAACGAACCCGCATCGCGAAATGAATTTCGCAATGAAATATGGGGGATTAATATCCCCCGCTATTGGTTAATTCTGTTCTTATTTATTTATCAACATACTAACAATATCCTGATATATTTCCTGCAGATGTTGTGGATCGCTTTTTTGCGGTGTTAAACGACGATAAACCGTACCTTCCATCATGGTAGCAAACACTTCAACGCAGCAACGAATGTGCTCGTCGCTAAGATGGGGATGCATTCTTTTCATATGTGCACAACCGTTAGCGAACATTCTGGCGTCAGCTTCTTCAAGCATTGCCATAACCCGCGGATTGCGTGTGGCTTCTGCAGCCACTTCCAGCATCAGCGCGTCGTCGTCCTCATTTAAGGATTTACGCAAGGCAAGGACTTCCGGGAAGTGATCGGTACGCGCGTCAATGTCCATTTGGGCAATACGAAAGTCGATGATACGGCGAACCATCTCTTCAATAATGGCGTCTTTGTTGGCGAAGTAACGATATATCTGACCCACGCTAAGCTGAGCTTCGCTGGCAATTTGCGACATACTGGCGGCATGAAATCCGCAGCGACGAAAACACCGACGGGCGGCGTTAATGATTTCATCCTGACGTTGTTTGTGGCGTATCTCCAGCTTGCTGGTCATTTCTGTCTCCTGGCCTATCACTTGGTGAGAATGATCGTTCTCATTTTTGCTGATTATACGTTTCTCCAAAGTAATGGAAAGTATTTTTATCTTATTCATGGTGCATATTCTGATAATGAAGAGATTGTGGAGATTCTGTGAAGATAGTTGACAATATTAAGTTGGGGTCAATTCATCAGAAAGGATGCTACTTGTTGTTGCCAGTTCTGTTTTCATCATCAAACTTATCGGAGCTAATACGAATAGTTTCATAGTCAGATTCTATAAGATATTCCCCCAACCTCCCCCTTGCAGGCGTCAAGAGTAGATAACGCAAAATGCTCTGTACCGCAGCTTCTCTCCGGAACAGAAAGCGCAACTATAGCCACCCACAGCCAGGTTGATTATAATAACCGTTTATCTGTTCGTACTGTTTATTTAAACAACGAATCGCCTGATTTTCAGGCACAACAAGCATCAACAATAAGGATTAAAGCTATGGGTTTTCTTTCCGGTAAGCGCATTCTGGTAACCGGTGTTGCCAGCAAACTGTCCATCGCCTACGGTATCGCTCAGGCGATGCACCGCGAAGGAGCTGAACTGGCATTCACCTACCAGAACGACAAACTGAAAGGCCGCGTAGAAGAATTTGCCGCTCAATTGGGTTCTGACATCGTTCTGCAGTGCGATGTTGCAGAAGATACCAGCATCGACACCATGTTCGCTGAACTGGCGAAAGTTTGGCCGAAATTTGACGGTTTCGTACACTCTATTGGTTTTGCACCTGGCGATCAGCTGGATGGTGACTATGTTAATGCCGTTACCCGTGAAGGCTTCAAAATTGCCCACGACATCAGCTCCTACAGCTTCGTTGCAATGGCAAAAGCTTGCCGCTCCATGCTGAATCCGGGTTCTGCCCTGCTGACCCTTTCCTACCTTGGCGCTGAGCGCGCTATCCCGAACTACAACGTTATGGGTCTGGCAAAAGCGTCTCTGGAAGCAAACGTGCGCTATATGGCGAACGCGATGGGTCCGGAAGGTGTGCGTGTTAACGCCATCTCTGCTGGTCCGATCCGTACTCTGGCGGCTTCCGGTATCAAAGACTTCCGCAAAATGCTGGCTCATTGCGAAGCCGTTACCCCGATTCGCCGTACCGTTACTATTGAAGATGTGGGTAACTCTGCGGCATTCCTGTGCTCCGATCTCTCTGCCGGTATCTCCGGTGAAGTGGTCCACGTTGACGGCGGTTTCAGCATTGCTGCAATGAACGAACTCGAACTGAAATAATCGTTCTGTTGGTAAAGATGGGCGGCGTTCTGCCGCCCGTTATCTCTGTTATACCTTTCTGATATTTGTTATCGCCGATCCGTCTTTCTCCCCTTCCCGCCTTGCGTCAGGATAACGATTTCCTTTACGACCAAGGAGCGCCCATGGAACAACGCCACATCACCGGCAAAAGCCACTGGTATCATGAAACGCAATCCAGTACTGCGGAGAATGACGTTCTGCCTCTGGTCCCGGAAGCCGCAAAGGTTAGCGATCCCTTTCTGCTCGACGTGATCCTTGATGAAAAAACGCTGGCCCCCTTCCTTTCATGGCTGGACCCTGCGCGTGTTCTTGCAGCGGAGTTATTCCCTGACCAGCTTACCGTGACCCGTTCACAGACCTTCAACGCTTATGAACGCTTGTCGACGGCCCTGACGGTTGCTCAGGTTTGCGGCGTCCAGCGGTTATGTAACTACTATTCGGCGCGACTTACGCCGCTCCCCGGGCCTGATTCCTCCAGGGAAAGTAATCATCGGTTGGCACAAATCACGCAATATGCCCGCCAACTGGCCAGCTCGCCTTCTATTATCGACAACCGATCGCGCCAACATCTGAATGACGTCGGTCTTACTGCCTGGGACTGTGTAATCATTAACCAAATCATTGGTTTTATTGGCTTTCAGGCGCGGACAATTGCGACATTTCAGGCTTATCTCGGGCATCCGGTACGCTGGTTACCAGGTCTGGAGATACAAAACTACGCCGACGCGTCACTGTTTGCTGATGAATCAATACGCTGGCGAAGCAGCTATGAGGTGGAAAAACTTCCTGAAGAGTACACAAAAAGTTCGACTGCAGAACTTTGCCAACTGACCGAAACACTCTCTCTCCACCCTATTTCACTTTCCCTTCTCGAAATGTTGTTAAACAGCACTCGGGTTAAAACACAGCCGGGTAACCTGCTTGCGGCGTTGTTATGCGCGCGTATTAATGGCAGTCCTGCTTGTTTTGCCGCCTGTATGAATTCATCGAATGAATATAAAAAAATCAGCCCCCTTCTGCGCAAGGGCGAAAATGAAATTAACCAATGGGCTGACCGTCATTCTGTTGAGCGCGCTACCGTTCAGGCGATACAATGGCTGACCCGAGCACCCGATCGCTTTAGCGCCGCCCAGTTCAGCCCATTACTCGAACACGAAAAATCATCAACGCAGATTATTAATCTGCTGGTATGGAGCGGGCTGTGTGGCTGGATAAATCGCTTAAAAATCGCGTTGGGTGAGACATATTAACCTTGCCGCGTCAGACAGATTCGCGTAAAACTGTCAGCCGCTCTAATGGCCACCAAAATAGACAATTATGTTTCAGGACAACCCGCTGCTAGCGCAGCTTAAACAGCAACTGCATTCCCAGACGCCACGCGCTGAAGGGGTGGTAAAAGCCACAGAAAAAGGCTTTGGCTTCCTGGAAGTCGACGCGCAAAAAAGTTATTTCATTCCGCCGCCGCAGATGAAAAAAGTCATGCATGGCGACCGAATTATCGCGGTGATCCACAGTGAAAAAGAACGTGAATCCGCAGAGCCAGAAGAACTGGTTGAACCGTTCCTGACTCGTTTCGTGGGTAAAGTTCAGGGCAAAAATGACCGTCTGGCCATCGTTCCTGATCATCCACTCTTAAAAGACGCCATTCCTTGCCGCGCAGCCCGTGGCCTGAACCACGAGTTTAAAGAAGGCGACTGGGCGGTTGCCGAAATGCGCCGTCATCCGCTGAAAGGCGATCGTTCTTTCTATGCTGAACTGACACAATACATCACTTTTGGTGACGACCACTTTGTACCGTGGTGGGTTACTCTTGCGCGCCATAATCTGGAAAAAGAAGCACCAGACGGCGTCGCTACCGAAATGCTCGATGAAGGTCTGGTTCGTGAAGATCTGACCGCGCTGGATTTTGTCACCATCGACAGTGCCAGCACAGAAGATATGGATGACGCCCTTTTCGCTAAGGCGTTGCCGGATGACAAACTTCAGCTGATTGTGGCGATTGCCGATCCAACCGCGTGGATTGCTGAAGGCAGCAAGCTGGACAAAGCCGCGAAAATTCGCGCATTCACCAACTATCTGCCTGGCTTCAACATCCCTATGCTGCCTCGTGAGCTTTCGGACGATCTCTGCTCACTGCGCGCCAATGAAGTCCGCCCGGTACTGGCATGCCGCATGACGCTCTCCGCTGATGGCACCATTGAAGATAATATCGAATTCTTTGCCGCCACCATCGAATCCAAAGCGAAGCTGGTGTATGACCAGGTCTCTGACTGGCTGGAAAATACCGGTGACTGGCAGCCTGAAAGTGAAGCAATTGCCGAACAAGTCCGTTTGTTAGCGCAAATTTGCCAACGCCGCGGTGAGTGGCGTCATAACCACGCACTGGTATTTAAAGATCGCCCGGATTACCGCTTTATTCTCGGTGAAAAAGGTGAAGTGCTGGATATCGTCGCCGAGCCTCGTCGCATTGCCAATCGTATCGTCGAAGAAGCGATGATTGCCGCTAACATTTGTGCGGCCCGCGTACTGCGCGATAAGCTCGGTTTTGGCATCTATAACGTGCATATGGGCTTTGATCCGGCGAATGCCGACGCGCTGGCAGCGTTGCTGAAAACCCACGGTCTGCATGTCGATGCCGAAGAAGTGCTCACGCTGGACGGTTTCTGCAAACTGCGTCGTGAACTGGATGCGCAACCAACTGGTTTCCTCGACAGCCGCATTCGTCGCTTCCAGTCATTTGCTGAAATTAGCACTGAACCCGGTCCTCACTTTGGCCTCGGTCTGGAGTCATACGCCACCTGGACTTCGCCGATCCGTAAATATGGCGACATGATCAACCACCGTCTGCTGAAAGCGGTTATCAAAGGCGAAACTGCGACGCGTCCGCAGGATGAAATCACTGTCCAAATGGCCGAGCGTCGCCGTCTCAACCGAATGGCAGAACGTGATGTTGGCGACTGGTTATACGCACGCTTCCTGAAAGACAAAGCCGGGACCGACACCCGTTTCGCGGCGGAAATTGTCGATATCAGCCGTGGCGGCATGCGTGTGCGTTTGGTTGATAACGGCGCTATCGCCTTTATTCCGGCACCTTTCTTACACGCTGTGCGCGATGAACTGGTTTGCAGCCAGGAAAACGGCACTGTACAAATTAAAGGTGAAACGGCTTACAAAGTGACTGACGTTATTGACGTCACCATTGCCGAAGTCCGCATGGAAACCCGCAGCATTATTGCGCGCCCGGTCGCGTAATCTCCTTTCACGGCCCATTCCTCATGAATGGGCCGTTTATTTCCCCGCTCCACCTTCGTCATATCCCGGCAGATTTTTAACTGACTTTCGTTTGAAAACTGGCGTTTTTCCAAAACTGGATTACAAATAAATATATAAAAAAACAATGCGTTTAGCCGCCGTTAATTTCATGTAAGTCATGTTGTTCCTTTTATTTAACCGCGGACTCCGCTGTTAACCGGAGGATATGCATCATGAAAACCGTTAGGGAGTCCACAACGTTGTACAACTTTCTCGGATCGCACAATCCATACTGGCGGTTAACGGAAAGCAGCGATGTTTTGCGCTTTTCTACCACCGAAACCACAGAACCTGAACGTACGTTGCAGTTATCTGCCGAACAGGCTGCTCGCATCAGGGAAATGACGGTCATCACCTCCAGCCTGATGATGAGTCTGACCGTCGATGAAAGCGATCTTTCTGTGCATCTGGTAGGACGAAAAATCAATAAACGGGAATGGGCTGGCAACGCGTCTGCATGGCATGACACACCAGCAGTTGCTCGTGATTTATCACACGGGCTTTCCTTTGCTGAGCAGGTAGTTTCTGAAGCACATTCCGCAATAGTGATTCTCGACAGCCGGGGGAATATCCAACGCTTCAATCGGTTATGTGAAGATTACACAGGGTTGAAAGAACATGACGTAATTGGGCAAAGCGTGTTTAAACTGTTTATGAGCCGTCGTGAAGCTGCGGCATCCAGGCGTAATAACCGTGTATTTTTTCGAAGCGGCAATGCATATGAAGTCGAACTGTGGATACCAACACGTAAAGGCCAGCGGCTGTTTCTGTTTCGCAATAAATTTGTCCACAGCGGCAGTGGCAAGAACGAGATTTTTTTAATCTGTTCCGGCACCGACATTACCGAAGAGCGCCGCGCTCAGGAGCGACTGCGTATTCTGGCAAATACCGACAGTATCACCGGACTGCCGAATCGTAACGCAATGCAGGAGTTAATCGATCACGCCATTAATCAGGCAGATAACAATAAAGTTGGGGTTGTGTATCTTGATTTGGATAATTTTAAAAAGGTCAACGACGCTTATGGGCATTTGTTTGGTGACCAGCTATTACGCGACGTGTCATTGGCCATTTTAAGCTGTCTCGAACATGATCAGGTGTTGGCGCGTCCAGGTGGCGATGAGTTTCTGGTACTGGCATCCAATACCTCACAAAGCGCGCTGGAAGCAATGGCATCACGAATTTTGACTCGCTTACGACTCCCCTTCCGCATTGGTTTAATTGAAGTTTATACCAGCTGTTCAGTGGGTATTTCACTCTCTCCCGAACATGGTTCGGACAGCGCGGCTATTATTCGTCACGCCGACACAGCAATGTACACAGCGAAGGAAGGCGGACGAGGACAATTTTGCGTTTTTACTCCAGAAATGAATCAGCGGGTATTTGAATATCTCTGGCTGGATACCAACTTGCGTAAAGCACTGGAAAACGATCAGTTGGTTATTCACTATCAACCGAAAATCACCTGGCGTGGCGAAGTGCGCAGTCTGGAAGCACTAGTACGTTGGCAGTCACCTGAACGTGGGTTGATTCCACCGTTGGACTTCATTTCCTACGCCGAAGAGTCAGGGCTAATTGTGCCTTTAGGCCGTTGGGTGATTCTCGATGTCGTACGCCAGGTGGCAAAGTGGCGGGATAAAGGTATTAACCTGCGAGTGGCGGTAAACATTTCTGCACGTCAGCTCGCCGATCAAACCATTTTCACCGCCCTGAAACAGGTTCTCCAGGAACTCAATTTTGAATACTGCCCTATTGATGTTGAACTGACGGAGAGCTGCCTGATTGAGAATGATGAACTGGCACTTTCTGTTATTCAACAATTTAGCCAACTAGGTGCGCAAGTGCATCTGGACGATTTTGGTACCGGCTACTCTTCACTTTCGCAACTGGCGCGCTTTCCGATCGATGCGATTAAACTTGACCAGGTTTTTGTTCGAGATATTCACAAACAACCTGTCTCACAGTCGCTGGTCCGGGCGATCGTCGCTGTGGCCCAGGCATTGAATCTTCAGGTGATCGCTGAAGGAGTGGAGAGTAAAAAGGAAGATGCTTTTTTAACCAAGAACGGGATCAATGAGCGGCAAGGATTTTTGTTTGCCAAACCGATGCCCGCCGTCGCCTTTGAACGCTGGTATAAACGCTATCTGAAGCGCGCATAAGTAGATGAATATATATACTTAGCGCTATATTCCGTCATTATATATCGTATTCCCGGATGATAATTAGCCGTTGCTGTTAAACACTTCTCTTTTAGCGGCAATTTTTGCATTATTCATTTTCCCCTTTTGCTATAAGGATGTCCTTGATGTCTGAATTTGATGCCCAGCGCGTTGCCGAACGTATTGATATTGTGTTAGATATCCTTGTGGCAGGCGATTACCACTCTGCGATCCATAATCTCGAGATACTTAAAGCAGAACTCTTGCGCCAGGTTGCTGAATCTACGCCAGACATCCCGAAGGCACCGTGGGAGATTTAACAATCGTGCCTTCAGGTTTTCCTATTTGAGGATGCCCGGCGCGTCAGTATTTTTTTATTTAGTATTATAACGTTATAAGAATTACAGCGATGAATTCCCGACAACAAACTATTCTACAGATGGTCATTGACCAGGGTCAGGTTAGCGTAACCGATCTGGCAAAAGCCACTGGAGTTTCTGAAGTTACCATTCGCCAGGATCTCAACACCCTCGAAAAACTGAGTTACCTCCGCCGTGCACATGGTTTTGCAGTTTCGCTTGATAGTGATGACGTCGAAACCCGTATGATGAACAACTATACGCTGAAGCGTGAACTCGCCGAGTTTGCCGCGTCACTGGTTCAACCGGGCGAAACCATCTTTATCGAAAATGGCAGCAGCAATGCCCTGCTCGCCCGGACTCTGGGCGAGCAGAAGAAAAATGTCACGATCATCACGGTCAGCAGCTACATCGCGCATTTGCTGAAAGACGCGCCTTGTGAAGTCATTTTGCTCGGTGGCGTGTACCAGAAAAAAAGCGAAAGTATGGTTGGTCCTTTGACACGCCAGTGCATCCAACAGGTGCATTTCAGCAAAGCATTTATTGGGATTGATGGCTGGCAACCTGAAACTGGGTTTACCGGTCGCGATATGATGCGTACCGATGTGGTCAATGCCGTGCTGGAAAAAGAGTGCGAAGCGATAGTCCTGACTGACAGCTCGAAATTTGGTGCTGTACATTCATACTCCATCGGCCCCGTTGAGCGATTCAATCGCGTGATTACCGATTCGAAAATACGCGCCAGCGATCTGATGCATCTTGAGCACAGTAAACTCACCGTTCACGTCGTTGACATTTAACCATTTCCCTTCTCCACGGATGATTTGCTGTTTTGCAAATCATCCGCTCTAAGATGATTCCTGGTTGATAATTAAGACTATTTACCTGTTATTAACACTCTCAACATATAAAATTATTATCAGCGATATAACAGGAAGTCATTATCACCTGCGTGATATAACCCTGCGCGCGAGCGGATTTCACGGAATAATTTCACCAGGCTTATTCTTAGCTATTATAGTTATAGAGAGCGTACTTCCGTGAATCATAAATTCAGGAGAGAGTATTATGTTTGTAACGAGCAAAAAAATGACCGCGGCTGTTCTGGCAATTACCCTGGCAATGTCTCTGAGTGCCTGTTCTAACTGGTCTAAACGAGACCGTAACACCGCAATTGGCGCGGGTGCAGGTGCATTAGGCGGTGCAGTACTGACCGATGGCAGTACGCTGGGTACATTAGGTGGTGCAGCCGTCGGTGGTGTTATTGGTCACCAGGTCGGTAAATAATCGTAAATAAATGTCGATTATCGACTCGCAATTATAATACGCTTGATTCTGTTCAGTACGAAATAAGTGAATAATACACACAGTAAAATATTCTAAAGCCACGGATATATCCGTGGCTTTTTATGTTAACCACCGGCGAGTTTTACCTTCATCCCTTTCGCTTCAAGCAGTGATTTTAATAAATCGCGCTTATCACCCTGGATTTCAATAATTCCATCTTTAACTGCCCCACCGCAGCCGCATTTTTTCTTCAGTTCCGCTGCCAGTTTTGTCAGTTCGGCATCATCGAGATCGACACCGGTAATCAAGCAAACGCCCTTACCTTTACGTCCACTGGTCTGACGCTGAATACGCACCACACCGTCGCCTTTAGGGCGTACAGGGGCCGCTTTTGGCTCATCAATACGTCCGGTTTCCGTTGAGTAGACCAGACGGCTGTTGGAATCACTCATCATGCACTCCGCTGTAAAGAGGCGTTGATCGCTTTCAGCGTTTGCGCTGGATCTACCGATTGCGTTACCGGGCGACCAATCACCATATAATCAACACCAGCCGCCAACGCCTGTTCTGGCGTCATAATGCGGCGCTGGTCACCAGCTTCACTCCCCTGCGGACGAATGCCCGGTGTAACCAGTTTGAACTCCTGACCAAATACCTGTTTAAAGCGCACTGCTTCCTGAGCAGAACACACCACACCATCAAGGCCACATTTTTGCGTCAGTGCTGCCAGACGTTCTGCATAATCTGCAGGTGACAGTGTCATGCCAAGATCGGCCAGGTCGCTGGCTTCCATGCTGGTCAATACTGTCACAGCAATCAAAAGCGGTGCATCTTTGCCAAACGGAACCAGTGCCTCACGCGCTGCGGTCATCATACGCGCCCCTCCGGAGGCATGAACATTCACCATCCACACGCCTAAGTCAGCTGCAGCAGCGACAGCGTGCGCTGCAGTGTTGGGAATATCGTGAAATTTCAGGTCGAGGAAGATATCAAAACCACGCTGTTGAAGTTCGCGTACAAATTGAGGTCCAAACAGCGTAAACATCTCTTTGCCGACTTTCAGACGACAATCGCGTGGGTCGATCTTGTCGACAAAGGCCAGCGCGGCATCACGATTATGATAATCAAGGGCAACAACCACAGGAGAATTCGTAACAGCGCGGGAAGAAGATGAAGCAGTTAACGTCATGACCAGACCTTCTTGATGATGGGCACCGGAAGTGGCGCGAAACAGGTAAACGGCGAGCATTCTACCCGTGGAAATAAAAAATTAACAGTTGCGATTTCTCCCCTGGCAGGCTTTTCTGCGCCCGAGTTACCGGAGCACGATGGAACATCAATAATTAGTATGTTGTAACTAAAGTCGGATTTTTTTAAAAATTACAGGCCATCAAGACCGCGAATCGGTTTAATGGTTGACCAAGCCCGACAAGACGGACAATGCCAGTAGAGGGTGTATGCGGTAAAACCACATTTCTGGCAGCGATAACGAGGCTTACTACGCACCTTCTCGCCAACCATGTCACGCAGCACCATCAGACTCTCTTTGGCACGCCCTTTTTCCGCTTCATTTAAGTGGTAATTCATTAGCTTATGGAACACACGCATGGTCGGATGACGCTGAAGTTGACGCGTAATATAGACCTGTGCGGCCTCACTACCATCGCGCGCTTCGATGATATCCGCAAGCATCAGTTCAGCATCGGCACCGGTGTTCTCTTCCACCGCGCGCTGCAGGAACTCTGCCCATTCGGCAGTTTTACCCAACTGCTGGTAGCAGGTTTGCAGCATTTCCAGCGTTTCGCTGACCAGTTCTCTGTCCTGGGATATCACGCGTTGCAGACTTTCGACGGCTTTGGCGTATTCTCCTTTCGCCATAAATATGCGTCCCATCATGATGGATACGCGGGCGCTGTTTTTATCTGCCGCCGCACCTTTTTTTAACAAGGCCATGGCACGATCGAGATCGTCGCTGGCCATATGCTGTAGGGCTAACTCGCAGTAGAAATGAGCAATTTCGACGCGCTGCTTATCTTTACCCAGCTTCACCAGGCGTTCGGCAACATCAATTGCTTTCTGCCACTCGCTGGTAGCCTGGTAGATTTGTAGCAACTGTTGCAGCGCGCCAATGCGGAAGTCAGTTTCATCGGTCAGTTGATTGAACATGTCTTCCGCGCGGTCGTATAACCCGGCGGCCATGTAATCACGCCCCAGTTGTTGAATCGCCAACAGACGCTGTTCATAGGTCAGCGAGGCGCTTTCCATTAGGGTCTGATGGATGCGAATAGCGCGATCAACTTCGCCACGCGAACGGAACAGGTTTCCGAGCGTAAGGTGGGCTTCAACAGTACCCGTATCCTCTTTAAGCATATCGAGAAACAGGTCTACCGCTTTATCCTGTTGATTACTAAGCAGAAAATTAACCCCCGCTACGTAATCACGCGACAAGCGGTTGGCTTCATCTTGCTTGTTTTGTTGCGCACTTCTGCGGCCCATATACCAGCCATAGGCAGCGGCTACAGGCAAAAGCAGAAACAACAACTCCAGCATAGAAAGTTATTCCTTCGCCGCTGACGAATGCGGCGCTACAGCCACGTCAGTCGCGGGTGAAAGCTGGTTTTCCAGTCGCTTTATTTTACGTTCAGCGCGCGCCAGGGAAACACGAACTCGCAGCCAGAACAGACCGCAAATCAGCCAACCGATAGCAAACCCCGCAGCAAACAATACCGCCAGCAATGTGGAAATACGGTACTCCCCTTGCGCTAACAGATAATTAAACGTCACCTGTTGATCGTTCTGCGCACCTAACGTGACCGAAATCACGAAGATCGCTAACACCAGTAAGAAAATGAGTAAATATTTCACATTACTTCCCGTTATGTGGTTAGAGCGAATAAATTATGGTCAACTTACCGCAATAGCCCTTTAAAGTACCATTTTCGCGCCGTCTGCGAAATGGCATCCACGCGCATTGTTGATGATTTAAGGGCTAAATTCGGAAAATCAACCAGCGTTAACTTTCTTGTTCCCGTTGTGCAATTTCGCGATTTTCTTCCGCAGGTGGTGTTAATGGCCCACAAATTCGTTGCGCAAGCCACGTTGCCACCGCCACCAGCGCCCACGAAATCAACGTAGCTACCACCAGATCGCGTGGCCAATGCATCCCGAGCAGCAGGCGGCTTCCCATGACTCCCGTTGCCCAGACCAACAAGATAGCAATGGTTAACGTTCGCCGACGCGGCCACAGCAAACCAACGGCCAGCAGCGCCCAACTGGCAGCAAACATCGTGTGACCGGAAGGAAAGGCAAACCCCGTCTCTTTCTGCCAGTGTGAACGCAAATATTGTGGGATATTTTTCTCTTCAGCCAACTGTTCTTTCACTAGATTTCCGCGTTCTGCTCGCTTTAAAGTGTAGAACTCATCAACCGGAATATGATGTGTTTTTTCCAGCCAGATAACAAAAGGTCGTGGTTCCTGGACTTTGTCTTTGATCCAGGATTTAACGCCTTGTCCCACAAGAATTGCCGCCGCCAGAATGGCAAATAACATAATGGCAGCCTTAATGCGAAAACGCAGACACCAGAGAAACCAACCGAATAAAATCAAATGTGTAATGACGCCCCAGGGCTGGGTGACAGTTTCAGTAACCCAAAAAGCCGCTTTTAGTAGCCAACTTTGTTCTCCAGGTTGCCAACGCCAGCCAGAAATCCATACGGCTACTGGCATAACAAGCAATAGTGCAGCTCCCACTGCGGTACGTCTGGCAATCGAACGCATGGCCTCTCCTTTTTGATAAGTCCCACAATCATAACTGAAAATGCCAGTTCCAGGAAAAATTGACAGATTTGTGCCATTCCGTGAACGATCGACGCGTCGTGATTAGGTGAACCCCTTCTCGTTATGGCAAAATAAGCCAATACAGAACCAGCATTATCTGGAGAATTTCATGCAGCTTAAACGTGTGGCAGAAGCCAAACTGCCAACCCCATGGGGCGATTTCCTGATGGTGGGATTTGAAGAACTGGCAACCGGACACGATCATGTCGCGCTAGTCTATGGCGATATTTCCGGGCATACCCCGGTACTTGCGCGCGTCCATTCCGAATGTCTGACCGGTGACGCCCTGTTCAGCTTGCGCTGCGATTGTGGCTTCCAGCTCGAAGCGGCACTGACGCAAATTGCCGAAGAAGGCCGTGGTATTTTGCTGTATCACCGTCAGGAAGGTCGTAACATTGGTCTGCTGAATAAAATCCGCGCTTATGCACTGCAGGATCAAGGTTACGATACTGTAGAGGCTAACCACCAGTTAGGCTTCGCCGCTGATGAGCGCGACTTCACTCTTTGCGCTGATATGTTCAAACTCCTTGGCGTCAATGAAGTCCGCTTGTTAACCAATAACCCGAAAAAAGTCGAAATTCTGACCGAAGCAGGGATTAATATTGTTGAACGCGTACCGTTGATTGTAGGTCGTAACCCCAATAACGAACATTATCTCGATACCAAAGCCGAGAAAATGGGTCATTTGCTGAACAAATAACCCTCTTGCATTGTGTAATTCATTTGCTTGCCGGAAGCAAAATAACCGGCAAGCAAATACTCGTTACTTCAACATATTACGAATGACATAATGCAAAATGCCGTCGTTCTGGTAGTAGGTCAACTCCGTCGCGGTGTCGATACGACAACGGCAGAGTACGACTTCCTGGCTACCATCCGCGCGCGTAAGCGTCACCGGAACCGTCGCGCCGGGTTGTAGATTTTGCAGATCGCCAATATCAATCTTCTCTTCCCCGGTTAGCCCTAACGTTTTACGCGTTACGCCTTGCGGAAATTCCAGCGGCAGGATGCCCATGCCAATTAAATTCGAACGGTGAATTCGTTCAAACGATTCGGCAATCACCACACGAATTCCAAGCAGACGCGGACCTTTTGCCGCCCAGTCACGGCTGGAGCCTGATCCATACTCTTTCCCGGCAATCACCGCCAGCGGCGTTTGCTCCTGCTTATAGCGCATCGCAGCATCATAAATAGAGACTACGTCGCTGTCAGGTAAATGCCGCGTCATCCCCCCTTCAACACCAGGCACCATTTCATTACGGATGCGAATATTGGCGAAGGTGCCGCGCATCATCACTTCATGGTTACCACGCCGCGAACCGTAGGAGTTAAAGTCTTTTCGCTCAACACCCCGGCCTTGTAGATATCGACCCGCTGGGCTGTCGGGCTTAATGCTGCCCGCCGGAGAAATGTGGTCAGTGGTAACCGAGTCCCCCAGCATTGCGAGGATCCGCGCACCGTGAATATCTTCCACAGGTGCTGGTGTTGCCTGCATTTCATCAAAGAAAGGCGATAAGCGAATATAGGTTGAATCTTCCTGCCAACCGTAGGTATCGGATCGTGCGACGTTAATTTCCTTCCACTCTGCTGTGCCTTCAAAAACTTCTGCGTACTCTTTGCGGAACATTTCTGTGGAGACTTGTTCTACCGCACGGGCAATTTCTTGTGCCGAGGGCCAGATATCTTTCAGATATACCGGGTCGCCTTTACGATCGTGACCAATAGGCTCAGAAGCGAGGTTAATATTCATATTTCCCGCCAGCGCATAGGCAACCACCAGCGGCGGCGAGGCCAGCCAGTTAGTTTTAACCAGCGGATGGATACGGCCTTCAAAGTTACGGTTGCCGGACAGCACCGCACCGACGGTTAAATCGCCTTTTTTGATTGCCGTTTCGATAGGATCGGGCAATGGACCAGAGTTACCAATACAGGTGGTACAACCGTATCCCACAAGGTTAAATCCCAGTTCATCGAGATACGGTGTCAGTTTCGCTTTTGCCAGATAATCAGAAACGACTTTCGAGCCTGGTGCCAGCGACGCTTTGACCCACGGTTGCCGCTTGAGGCCCAGAGTTACAGCTTTTTTCGCCAGCAAACCTGCGGCCATCAGCACACTTGGGTTAGAGGTGTTGGTGCACGACGTTATCGCAGCAATGACCACCGCGCCATCAGGTAACTGATACTGATGTCCGTTCATAACATAATCGACCGGCTGGCGATCTTTATGCGTGGCATTCACTTCCAGTTCGTTACTGGCGGCAAATGCTTTTGGTACATCGGGCAGTGCAACGCGATCCTGTGGGCGTTTTGGCCCTGCCAGGCTCGCTTCAACGTCATTCATATCCAGTTCTAACGTACTGGTAAAAATCGGTTCATCGCCCGGGTTACGCCACATGCCCTGCGCTTTGGCATATTTTTCGACCAACTCGACCTGATCTTCGCTGCGCCCGCTTAAACGCATGTAATCGAGGGTGACAGCATCGATTGGGAAGAAGCCACAGGTGGCACCATATTCTGGCGACATATTGGCAATGGTGGCGCGATCCGCCAGCGGTAGTGAATCCAGCCCATCACCATAAAATTCGACGAATTTCCCAACCACGCCATGTTTGCGCAGCATTTGGGTAACGGTGAGAACCAGGTCTGTGGCGGTAATACCTTCACGTAATTTTCCGGTGAGTTTAAAGCCCACTACGTCCGGGATAAGCATGGAAACCGGCTGTCCTAACATTGCGGCTTCGGCTTCGATCCCACCAACGCCCCACCCCAGCACGCCAAGGCCGTTGATCATGGTGGTGTGCGAGTCAGTACCAACGAGTGTATCCGGATAAGCAATCCATTCACCGTCCTGCAATTCGCTCCACACTGCTTTGCCGAGATATTCGAGGTTAACCTGATGGCAAATGCCTGTGCCTGGCGGCACGACGCTAAACCGACTGAACGCTTGCTTTCCCCATTTCAGGAACACATAACGTTCGTGGTTGCGCTCCATTTCCAGGCGTACGTTTTCTTCAAATGCCTCATCATCACCAAAACGATCGACGGTCACCGAGTGGTCAATGACCAGGTCGACCGGTGAGAGCGGGTTAACCTTTGCAGTATCGCCGCCGAGGCGTTTAACCGCTTCGCGCATTGCCGCCAGATCAACAATGGCAGGTACGCCGGTAAAGTCCTGCATCAGCACCCTTGCCGGGCGGTAGGCAATTTCACGGTCAGCATGGGCATTTTTCAGCCATCCCGCCAGCGCGTGGATATCCTCTTCGGTAACCGAGTTACCATCCTGCCAGCGCAGCAGGTTTTCGAGCAAAACTTTGAGTGACTTAGGCAGACGGGTGATATCGCCCAGTGATTTGGCAGCAAGCGGCAGGCTGTAGTAGTGGTAAGTTTTATCTTTGGCCTGCAACGTGTCCTTACTGGCTTCTCGTAGGGTTGACGACATAGCTCCTCCTTAATGACAGGGTTGCGAAGCCCTGATTCTCTTCAGGGTGAATATTAAAGATAACACAAACATCGCGTAACGATTTGATAACAACCCAAATTGATAAAAGAGGAGAAACCTTGTGGCAAAGCAAATGAAAACCCCGCCGCAGCGGGGTCAGGGATCAGTGAGTAATGATACAGAGGAATTCGGCCCAGAAGAACATCGACAGAGAAAACGCGCCCATCCAGGACCAATATTTCATATTTGTGTTGATCATAGGCTACACCTTTAACGGTTATTACTTTGTGTTGAGATAACTCAACTTGTTATTGCTGCGGTGTATTAAAAGCCCTTTAATTCATTAAAAATGGGTAATAAGAATGATGATAATTATTGTTTCGGCTGATCATCTTCAGCAAACAGTTCTATAAAGGCTTGCTGCTGCGTTGTTAGTTGCCAGTCGTCTGGAATAACGACGGAACATTCCCGTTTCGTTTCTGGTTCATTGTCACTATGCTGACATAATGGTGACGACTCCAGTTGCTCCTGACCGACCATAGTTATCCCCACACTTTCCAAATCAGCAGTGCGACAACCACCCAGAAAAGTGCAGAACCAAGAAATACCGCCAGCCAGGCTTTGCGTTTTAATTCAGGGTCCCGGCGGGGTTCCTGATTTCCAGAAGGCATTGCTAACCTCATATAATCGCCATCATTTATCAGCAAGACGTTGAACGATTGGTGTAATTAATCATACGATGAGACAAATCCTAAAGAAACTTTAGTCAAAAATCCAGCGAATTTACGAATCGTCTCCAGTGAATAATTCAATCTTTTGACCTGAAATAGATATTTGAAAACTCGAGTTTGCGAGGCGGGTAATTAGACACTACTTTACAGGTGATTTACCCTATAAATATGAGGGATAAAAATATTGTGCACGGTATACAAATAAGCAACAAAAGAGAATATATTCCGGCACCTTCGCTACATAAAAGGTGCCGAAAATAACGCAAGAAATTATTTTTCCGGCAGTTTTATATCTTTAAACATGACCTCAATTTCTTCATTAGAGCGTAATGCGACAGCCGCATCAACGACATCACGCGTTAAATGCGGTGCAAAACGCTGAATGAAATCATACATATAACTGCGCAAAAAAGTACTACGGCGAAAACCAATTTTGGTTGTACTGTGGCTGAAGATATCGTGAGCATCAACGCGCACAAGGTCCGGATCGGCGACCGGATCCACCGCCATGCTGGCAATGACCCCTACCCCCAGCCCTAACCGGACGTAAGTTTTAATGACGTCAGCATCCGTTGCCGTGAAGACGATACGTGGCGTTAACCCTGCGCGGTTAAAGGCAGTATCCAGTTCTGAACGTCCGGTAAAGCCGAAGGTATATGTCACCAACGGATATTGCGCCAGTTCTTCAATGGTAATGGCTTTTTTGCCTGCCAGCGGGTGATCCGGAGTGACTACAATAGCCCGATTCCAGTGGTAGCACGGTAACATCACTAAATCTTCATACAGATGTAGTGCTTCTGTGGCGATCGCGAAATCGGCATTGCCTTTAGAGACGGCATCAGCAATTTGCGTCGGCGAGCCCTGGTGCATATGCAAAGAAACGCGAGGATAACGCTCAATAAAGCCTTTGATGACGTTTGGTAACGCATAGCGTGCCTGGGTATGCGTGGTGGCGATATACAGCGAACCTTTATCCGGCCAGGTGTGCTCTCCGGCGACCGATTTTATGGCATCGACTTTCGACAGGACTTCACGAGCGATACGAATTATTTCTTGTCCTGCTGGCGTTACCTGCGTCAGGTGCTTGCCGCTTCGGGAAAAAATTTGAATGCCTAGCTCGTCTTCCAGCATTCTGACTTGTTTACTGATCCCGGGTTGTGATGTGTAAAGTCCTTCCGCCGTTGATGAGACATTCAGGTTATGATTGACGACCTCAACAATATAGCGAAGTTGTTGTAATTTCATGTTAAACCATCCACTTAGACGCCATCAGAACATCGTTTTTTCGTCACACCAGGCGGCGTGACTAATACGATTTAATAATAAAAAAGGTGCTAACTATAACCACTATATCATTTATAGCCTTAGTGTATAGGTGTGAAGAAAAAATAATATGCAATAAAAAAGGGCCGCTTTCGCGACCCTTTGTTTATAAAAACCTGACAGAATTAAAGGTTATTTTTTCCCTTCAACCCATTTGCCATCAACATAAAATGCTGACCAGCCAGTCGCCTTTCCGTCTTTTTCCGAAGAGACATATTGCTGTTTGGTTTTACGGCTAAAGCGAACCATGGTCTTATTACCTTCCGGATCCTGCTGTGGCGCATCGGCCAGATAACGCAGTTTTTCCGGCAGACGGTCGCGGAAGCGATAAAGCTCTTCCACCAGTGGCGCACGTGTTTCACGCGATTTCGGGAAGGTATTGGCCGCCAGGAACACACCGGCAGCACCGTCACGCAGCACGAAATAGGCATCTGATTTTTCGCACGGCAGCTCCGGTAATGGCACCGGATCTTCCTTCGGTGGTGCCACTTCGCCGTTACGTAAAATCTTACGTGTGTTTTTACACTCTTCGTTAGTGCAGGCCATGTATTTACCGAAACGCCCCATTTTCAGGTGCATTTCAGAGCCACATTTTTCACACTCAACGATCGGGCCGTCATAACCTTTAATGCGGAATTCGCCCTCTTCGATCTCGTAACCGTCGCAGGTTGGGTTATTACCACAGACATGCAACTTACGTTTCGGATCGATGAGATAGCTGTCCATCGCCGTGCCGCATTTCGGGCAACGACGTTTTGCGCGCAGCGCGTTGGTTTCAGCGTCTTCGCCTTCCAGCACGTTCAGCACTTCGTTTTCCGGCACCAGGTTAATGGTGGTTTTGCAACGCTCTTTCGGCGGCAGCGCATAACCAGAACAGCCAAGGAATACCCCGGTGCTCGCTGTGCGAATCCCCATTTTGCGACCACAAGTCGGGCAGTCAATGCTGGTCAGAACCATCTGGTTCGGGCGCATACCACCCTCTTCCGGATCTTTTTCAGCTTTATCTAACTGCTGGGTGAAATCCGAGAAGAAGTGATCCAGTACAGCTTTCCACTCTGCTTCGTGATTTGCCACCTGGTCGAGGCTGTTTTCCATCTGCGCGGTAAAGTCGTAGTTCATTAACTCACGGAAATTTTCTTCCAGGCGATCGGTGACAATTTCACCCATTTTTTCCGCGTAGAAACGACGATTTTCTACTCGCACATAGCCACGATCCTGAATGGTCGAAATGATCGATGCATAGGTAGACGGACGACCGATACCGCGTTTTTCCAGCTCTTTAACCAGCGATGCTTCACTAAAACGGGCTGGCGGCTTGGTAAAGTGCTGGGCTGGTGTCAGTTCAACGAGTGTCAAAGCATCGCCTTTATCGACTGCCGGTAAGATACGATCTTCATCGCCTTTACGCAGTGCAGGCATCACTTTCGTCCAGCCATCAAAGCGCAAAATACGACCGCGTGCTTTCAGGCGGAAATCGCCCGCACCAACGGTCAGCGTCGTGGAGTCATATTTCGCTGGGGTCATCTGGCAGGCAACGAACTGACGCCAGATTAACTGGTACAGTTTCTGCGCATCTGCTTCCATATCCTTCAGCGATTCCGCCATCACATTGACGTCAGAAGGACGAATCGCTTCGTGTGCTTCCTGTGAGTTTTCTTTGCTGGCGTACTGATTCGGACTTTCCGGCAGATATTTCTTACCAAAATTATCGCTGATATAACCGCGAACCATATTTACCGCGTCCTGACTCAGGTTGGTGGAGTCGGTACGCATGTATGTGATATAGCCAGCTTCATACAAACGCTGCGCCATCATCATGGTTTTTTTCACGCCAAAACCAAGACGGGTGCTGGCAGCTTGTTGCAGCGTAGAGGTAATAAAAGGAGCGCCAGGTTTACTGGTTGTCGGTTTGTCTTCACGTTCCAGCACGCTGTAGCGCGCTTTTTCCAGCAGACTTACCGCAGCCTGAGTTTGTTCTTTGTTGACCGGACGGAACGGTTTGTCGTTCTGATGAGTCACCTGCAACGCCAACGCTTCACCAGATGGCGTGGTCGTGCTGGCATCGACTTCCCAGAACTCTTCCGGTACGAACGCTTTAATTTCACGCTCACGCTCGACCACCAGGCGGACCGCCACCGACTGCACACGACCGGCAGACAGACCACGAGCGATCTTTTTCCACAGCAGCGGCGAAACCATATACCCCACCACGCGGTCCATAAAGCGACGCGCCTGCTGGGCATTAACACGATCAATATTCAGCTCACCTGGTTTGTTAAATGCCTGGCGGATCGCGTTTTTAGTAATTTCGTTAAACACCACTCGGCTATAGCGCGCATCATCACCACCAATCACTTCCCGCAGGTGCCATGCAATGGCTTCCCCTTCGCGGTCAAGGTCGGTTGCGAGATAGATGTGGTCGGCTTTTTCAGCCAGTTGTTTCAGTTCAGAGACGACCTTCTCTTTACCAGGCAATACTTCATAGTGCGCCTCCCAATTGTGCCACGGGTCAACCCCCATACGGTTGACGAGAGCGCCACGTTCATCCTTTTTAGGCTTTTTAGCCGTCTTGGTGGAGGTAGAGTCGGCACTCTTTTTGGCAGCTGAGCCACTGGTCGGCAAATCGCGGATGTGACCGACGCTGGATTTCACCACGTAGTCACTACCCAGATACTTGTTGATCGTTTTGGCTTTTGCCGGGGACTCAACGATGACAAGAGCTTTACCCATATTCACCTTACCTAATTTGATTCTTCCAGGAATGCGTCGCACGTTGATAAACCTTCCACTGGCAACGAGTTACCGATATGGACTCGCTCTCTGCGGATATCAACCCCTTGTCGTGACTCTGTTCACGAAAATTCAGGTGACTGAGTTAACAGGTCTTGGCCTACAGGCGCTATAGCACGACGGAATTTTGGTCGAATGTCAAGCAAATCTATTGCCAGATTGACGAAAGCGTCACACTGTACCTGATAAAATCCGATACGCAACTTTATTAGCATGCAAAATCCAAAGTTGCCAGTAAGGCGCTCTTGCCACCAGCGTGGTATATTTGTCTGCAAGCCATGCCTGGCGTAGACTAATGTCCTTGTTTAAGGAGTAAATAATGAACAAAGAGACACAACCCATCGACCGCGAAACGCTGTTGAAAGAGGCCAACAAAATCATTCGTGAGCATGAGGATACGCTCGCAGGGATTGAAGCCACCGGCGTCACGCAGCGTAATGGCGTGCTGGTATTTACCGGCGACTACTTTTTAGATGAACAAGGATTGCCAACAGCCAAAAGCACCGCGGTGTTTAATATGTTCAAACACCTGGCCCATGTGCTTTCAGAAAAATATCACCTGGTTGATTAAAGCAAAACGCGAGGTCTTAGCCTCGCGTTTGTCTTTTACATCAATGGCTTTTGACCCCGCTGCCACCAGCGTAGCAACAATCGATCGGCGCTCTCTGCCGCGCTGCCGGTGAATCGGTCAATGAGTCGTTTACGCTGCATATAGCGTACATTGACCACTTCACGGCCTTCCATCAGGCTAAGAATAACTTCATCACTGGTGTTGATTTCATCAACCAGGCCTTTCTCTACCGCCTGTTGTCCGTACCAGTGTTCACCCGTTGCCACCTGTTCAATATCCAGAGACGGACGCATACGCTTCACAAAATCTTTAAATAACTGATGCGTTTCGTTCAGCTCTTCGCGGAATTTCTCCCGCCCTTCTTCGGTGTTTTCACCCAGCAAGGTCAGCGTGCGCTTATACTGCCCAGCGGTGTGCAGTTCGATATCAATATCTTTGCTTTTCAGGAAGCGGTTAAAGTTGGGCATTTGTGCCACCACGCCAATGGAACCCACAATAGCAAACGGTGCGGAAACAATTTTGTCCGCCACACAGGCCATCATGTAACCGCCGCTGGCAGCGACTTTGTCTACCGTAACAGTTAAAGGAATGTTTTTATCACGCAGACGCTGCAGCTGCGAAGCCGCCAACCCGTAACCATGCACCATGCCACCAGGGCTTTCCAGACGTAGCACAACCTGATCCTGCGGTTTAAATGCTGCGAGTACCGCCGTTATCTCTTCACGTAGCGAGTTCACTTCATGGGCGTCCATGCTGCCTTTAAAATCCAGCACCCAGACGCGAGGTTTACTGTCAGTTGCCACCTCGCCCAGTTTGGCTTTCGCTTTTGCTGCTTTCGCTTCTTGCTTGTGCTTTTTCTTCTGCGCTTTGTGCCACTGTTTTTGCTGATGTGAGTCCATCAGCGCCGCGGCCAGTTCTTCTTTCATCTCCTTATACTGTTCGCTGAGATTGTTGACCCGTAACTCGCCACGCTGGCGTTTATTACGTTGAGCAACATTGACAATAATGGCGGCAATCGCCGCAATCGCTAGCACAACGGTAACGATTTTCGCCAAAAACAAACCATATTCAGACAACAATTCCACGAGTCCCCACCTTGGTTAAACAACGCTTTGGCTCACAGTTTACAACAGGCATGTTAAGCCGTCTCGCAGAGATGTTATTGCAGCGAAAGTATGACAAAGTATCCATTTTGCGGTGTTATCGCCCCAGGCTGATTGAAATGCCCTTCTGTTTCAGGCATAAAGCCCCAAAGTCATAAAGTACACTGGCAGCGCGACAGACAACGTCGTTGAGGAGTAGCCATGCATTACCAGCCAAAACAAGATTTACTCAATGATCGCATTATCCTGGTGACGGGAGCCAGCGATGGTATTGGTCGTGAAGCCGCGATGACGTATGCACGCTATGGTGCGACAGTGATTCTGTTGGGCCGTAATGAAGAAAAATTACGTCAGGTAGCCAGCCACATAAACGAAGAAACTGGGCGTCAGCCACAGTGGTTTATTCTCGATTTGCTGACCTGCACGTCCGAAGATTGCCAACAACTGGCACAGCGCATTGCCGTTAATTATCCGCGCCTGGATGGTGTTTTGCATAATGCCGGATTGCTCGGCGATGTTTGCCCAATGAGCGAACAAAATCCGCAGGTCTGGCAGGACGTCATGCAGGTCAACGTTAATGCCACCTTTATGCTCACCCAGGCACTGCTTCCTTTATTACTCAAATCGGACGCGGGTTCACTGGTCTTTACTTCATCAAGCGTTGGACGTCAGGGGCGTGCAAACTGGGGCGCATATGCAGCGTCGAAATTTGCCACCGAAGGGATGATGCAGGTACTGGCCGATGAATATCAGCAGCGCCTGCGCGTCAACTGCATTAACCCAGGCGGTACGCGCACCGCAATGCGTGCCAGCGCCTTCCCGACCGAAGATCCACAGAAACTTAAAACACCCGCTGATATCATGCCGCTCTACCTCTGGCTGATGGGTGATGACAGCCGCCGTAAAACCGGCATGACCTTTGACGCCCAACCGGGCCGTAAACCAGGAATTTCCCAATGAGTGATGAACGCTACCAACAGCGTCAGCAGCGAGTGAAAGAAAAAGTAGATGCCCGTGTGGCCCAGTCCCAGGATGAACGCGGTATTATCATCGTCTTTACCGGCAATGGAAAAGGCAAAACCACCGCGGCATTTGGTACGGCAACTCGTGCAGTAGGCCATGGCAAAAATGTGGGTATCGTGCAGTTTATTAAAGGCACCTGGCCTAATGGCGAGCGCAATCTACTGGAGCCACATGGCGTTGAGTTTCAGGTGATGGCAACGGGCTTTACCTGGGATACACAAAATCGCGAATCTGATACCGCGGCCTGCCGTGAAGTCTGGCAACATGCCAAACGAATGCTGGCCGATCCTTCACTGGATATGGTTTTGCTCGATGAGCTAACTTATATGGTGGCGTATGACTATTTGCCACTGGAAGAAGTGGTGCAGGCGTTAAATGAACGTCCACATCAACAGACGGTGATTATCACGGGTCGTGGTTGTCATCGGGATATTCTTGAATTGGCGGATACGGTGAGTGAATTACGCCCCGTGAAACATGCGTTTGATGCCGGTGTTAAGGCGCAAATAGGGATTGATTATTAAGAGAAAGCACCTCAAAAGATCGCCTCTTGAGGTGCTTTAATCATAATTATATTCAAGCGGCAATAGCAAAACTCAGAATCCGTTTTATCTCATTCAAATGTCCCGGATATGCTTCATGATTCTCAGCGTCAACATCTTCAATAAATAATATCAGTTCAGTAATTAACGCATTGGCATCTTCATAACTGATTGCGCTTAACTCTGGCGAAGTTTCAGTACCGTAGTTAATCGTCAGATTGTTCATCACCGTGAGGATAAGGATAAAATATTTATGACAAACCTTGCATGTGGTTTGGTTGCCCAGAGTATTATACAGCATATCAAGTAATGCCAGTATTCTACGGTTTTGTACATCGTTCATAAAATGCCCCTCCTATAACATTATTCCGCTGGCAATAAGTAATTTCGCCAGCCCCTCAGACGCCTTTAACCCACTAATGACCTGTGCGCGTAATATTTCATTTAATCTTTTTTGTTCAGCCGCTGTGCGTATTTTATTAGTGTATAAATCCTTAAGGTGATTTCCCTCGTCAAGAAATGAGTTCAGTGCTTGTATTGCTGGAATAGCTGGATCTGCTGCACGAAGACGTGTTTCATTAATACTGATAATCGCAGCCAGGAATTCTTGTCTGCTCTTCAATGTCTTAAATTCATTACCTCCTCCTTTTTTTAAGGAGGCATTGTAATAAACGAGATTATTATGTACCGTCGCAAAGGTATTTCTTCCAGTTTGTTTACCTTTTGTCGCGATATCGTTTCGTATATCAGTTAGATCATTTTTTATTCTTTGCCAATGTTTATTTACCGTACTACCTATATTCCCTGCGCTTACCCTTGTATTATACAACCCATTGAAATAAACCACTAAATCTTTAACCGCTGCTGCAGATTTTGTTAATGTTCCACCATCATTGATGCCCAGAAGTGCCCCCGCATTATTCGCGTGATCCAGAGCTTGTTTAAGCAATATGAACTGTTTGCTGTCTTTAACATCTAAATCCTCATTCAAAAGTTCGACATAAGAACTCATACTGCTAATGATTTCCATAGAAGCCAGCAATCTTTCTTTTTCAGTAGCGACTATCTTTGTAGTAAAAAGATCTTCTTGAGATTTTTTGTGCTTATCTCCAGGTTGCTGACATAATGACTCATCACTGGTACTGTTTTCAATAACTACCTCATAATCTGGTCGAGGTGCACACTCCGGATTAGTCGCATAAAAATTAACAAGGAAGTTTTCACGAGAAGCATAGTATTGTTTAAAGAAACTTGCATTCGCCGCCACCGCCTTGTTACCCGCAGTAATAACAGTTTCGGCTTGTTCATTTTTCAATGCATCGGTTGCACAACCTGAAAGCATTAACAGCGATAGAAATATTCCACTATATCTAATCATAACCCACCTCTTGACGTTGAGTTTATCTCAGATAATTAAATAGTAACGTGGCTATTTCTGGGTATTATTCATAAGCAAGTATGAAATTAAATTAAAATACTGCGACTATTTATCATGCTTCAAATGAAGAAAAGGCCCCGCAGGGCCTTTATTTTATACTTATCTTAAATTAACCGTTATTATTACGTCCGCCAGAACGGCGACCACCGCTCACCTGGCTATGACGTTTCACCGCACGACGAATCTGATTCGCCTTCATACGACGACGGTCTTTTTCTACGGCAACTTTAGAGCTGGTTTCTGGCGGTAGCTCCACCAGTTCGCGCAGATAGTTAGTCTGGGCGAGGTCCAGCTCCGTCCAGCCACCGCGTGGCAGACCTTTTGGCAGTGGGATATCACCGTAACGAACACGAATCAGGCGGCTTACCTGCACACCAACCGCTTCCCAAAGACGACGAACTTCACGGTTACGGCCTTCGGTCAGAGTAACGTTGTACCACTGGTTGATCCCTTCGCCGCCGCTGAACTTGATGGTTTTAAAGGCTGCCGGACCATCTTCCAACTGCACGCCACGACTCAAATCACGCAGTTTCGCGTCGTCAACCTGACCAAATACACGCACGGCATATTCACGTTCAACTTCACGGCTTGGGTGCATTAAACGGTTTGCCAGTTCACCATCGGTGGTGAACAGCAGCAGACCACAGGTATTAACGTCCAGGCGACCCACGGCAATCCAGCGTGCGCCACGCAGTTTTGGCAGACGGTCAAACACCGTTGGACGTCCTTCCGGATCGTTACGGGTACACAACTCACCTTCCGGTTTGTAATAGGCCAGAACGCGACAAATTTGTTCAGCGGACTCACGTACCGAAATCAGGTGACCATCGATACGGATTTTCAATCCAGGGGTAACTTCAACGCGATCGCCGAGTTTAGCAATTTTGCCATCAACACTCACACGACCGGCTTCAATAATAGATTCGATTTCACGGCGAGAGCCGTGGCCGGCACGCGCCAGCACTTTCTGTAGCTTTTCGCTCATAGAGCTTCCTTTTGGTGTCGCCTTCCCAGGCGTCTGATATGCTTTTGTGCAACAGTGAGTCAGAACTTACATCTGACTCACTGATAGTAAAGTCTGTTTGAACTCTTCAGGCCTTAAGTACTTAAGTAAACGACTCGACGTTTATCGGCCTGGCTTTGAGGCGCAACATACTACACTATCTTTATGGTTAAAGCTTGTTTCGATTAACATCAGCTTAATTACCAGCCACCACCGCCTCCGCCACCCGCCCCGCCGCCAGCACCACCACCGGAATAACTTCGCCCCAACAAACTGGTATTGGCCCCCAGACTCAGGTGCATCTGCAATGAGAATAAAACGCCACTACGGGCAATTTCCGGGGCGCAAACAGCCGCTGTGAGTGATGGGGTGATACGTGCTGCCCATTCTCTGGCAAGGTTTGCCGAGACCGCCCAACCTAACAACGCGTAATCCAGTTTCCGTGTTTCCCCTTTCCGCCGCCGCCCACTGTGTGTTGCTGCCTCTTTACCCGCAAGATAGTTAACGATAGCTTCACCGTGGGCATAACGTTGCTGCCCAGTTTGGGTAAACTTTGGCAGAAAAATATACCCTATGCCAGTGAGATAACCGGTCAGGAAAACAGCGCTAAAATAACCCGCTGGCATATACCAGTAAAAGAATACATCTCCGACATTGATATAGAGAGAGTAAAAGGCCACGCCTGAACAAATCAGCGGTAAAAACAAAGTGATGATTACACGATTAACGCAAGGCTTGTCATCATCGCGGGCAAACAAAAGCTCAAGGGAACAAAATAAAAAAGGAAGAAGCCAGCAGATCATAATAAACATATCGCCAACCAGACTCATTCCTGCCCAACCTACGGGACTCAGGTTACCATAGAGAATGACCGCCAATATCGCCATTCCGCCCCATTGCAAAAACGTATCAGGCCGGTAAAACGAAGACTTTTTACGCGGCAGATAAAATTTCTGCATCCGTAAAAATGCCCTGCGTAAGACTCTGTTGCGTCTCCCCGTAAGAACGACCTTATCGCCTTTACGAAATAACGCTTCCAGTAATAACTGCTCTGCGGGCAGTAATACCGCATTATTTCTGGTCGCGCCTTCATTAACACGAATCAGGATTTGCTGGTTCTTATCATACTGATCTTCCAGATGAATTTTTCCTTTCACAATCAGATTTACGATATCGGCACAAAAACCTTTATCGTCGTAAACCAGCTTCGCATCGAGACGTAACATGCCGGGCGTGTAATCTGGCGGAATGACATCGGTTTCAATCACATCTACCGGCGTAAATTGCGGCCTGCGCTTCCAGAGATATAACCATCCACAAACCAGGAATAGACACGGAAACCAAATTAACAACGATGACGTGGAGGGTAAAAGAAGATGGCTGAAAATATTCGTCGTTTGTGGAGCCGGGGCATTGCTAAGTAAAGCGTGAGGCCAGCGGTAGAGTACCGTGAAATCTTCACGATAAAACGGATCGCGGGATTCAATTCTTCCGTCCTCAAGGATGCGGCCATTTCGATATGTGTCGCCCTCTTCTCCAGTAAAGAGATCGATTTCGCTAAATGGATTACCCGCGATATCAGGGAACTTGAGTGAAAATCGGGTCTTATAGATTTCAAACGGCCAGTGGTTACCAGTCACGTTCCAGATTAACAGATCTGAATCTCCCTCACGCAGGAAAGCATTTTTAACCTGATAATGAATTTGATAATGATAGCCGCCTTGAGGCAAGAAACGTTGTTTATCGCCCACGACAATACTCATTAACCCGATATGCCAGTCAAGATGCCAGGGTTCAGGAATACCATCACGGGTGACGCCAACAATATGATAGTTCAGCAGTGCAGCGTCCCCATCAGGCTGCATCCAGAGTCGTGGTAAATCACGATAAAATCCGTGCTTAATCTGCTGATTTCGCGCCTGAAAATGAATATTTTCTTTGATGTCGAGCACCCCATCCGGTTGCAGAGTGGCTTCAACATCAAAGAGCGAGATCCCTTCTTCATAAAAAGGGATCTCCGTGTTTTTCGGATAACTCAACGAAGAGAAAAAAAGCCCAACTATCAACAGCAAAATGCAGCGATATATCCCTGCCATAGTCTTCCATCCGTGGAACGCAATTTGTTATAAGAAAGGCTTCACATCACCTACGCCTTCACGCACCACGACCGGCGTATCATCAGTAAGATCAATAACCGTTGTTGGTTTCTGCCCGAGATAGCCGCCGTGAATAATCAAGTCCACCTGTTTTTCCAGACGGTCTTTAATTTCTTCCGGATCGGATTCGGTAAATTCGCTGCCTGGCAGCATTAGCGAAGTGGAAAGCATCGGTTCGCCCAGTGCTTCAAGCAACGCCTGCGCAATCGGGTTAGAAGGCACACGCATACCGATGGTTTTGCGTTTTTCCTGCAACAGACGGCGTGGCACCTCCTTCGTCCCTTTCAGGATGAAGGTGTAGTTGCCCGGCGTGTTGTTTTTCATCAAACGAAACGCAACGTTATCCACGAATGAATAGGTCGAGAGCTCAGAAAGATCGCGACACATCAGGGTAAAGTTGTGACCGTCCGGCAGCTGGCGAATTCGACAAATACGCTCCATGGCGTTTTTATCTTCAATTTTACAGCCGAGCGCATAGCCGGAATCGGTTGGATAAACAATCACCCCGCCTTTACGCACGATCTCCACCGCTTGGTTGATCAGACGTTGCTGCGGGTTATCAGGATGAATATAAAAAAACTGGCTCATAATTCCCTCTCTGTGGTGTTCTGCGGCTGTTCCCATAGCTGCCAGACGCCTTCAACGCCCGCAGGCAGCCAGAGTTTACGACCCAGTTCAATCCACGGGCACGGCTGATGAAAATCAGATCCTTGTGATGCCCATAAATGATGCTGACGCGCAAGTGTCGCCAGCTGGGTGCGTTCATTGGGCGATTGCTGGCACTGCGCGACTTCCATCGCGTCGCCGTGGTGTTCAGCAAAATGCGCAACCAATCTTTTCAGCCATTTAGCACTAAGATTGTACCGCCCAGGATGAGCTAGCACCGCCTTACCGCCAGAATGATGAATGACATCAATAGCTTGTTCTATTGTACACCACTGTGGCGGAACGTATCCGGTTTTCCCGCGCGCCAGATATTTTTTAAAGACATCCGCCATTGAACTGGCTTTGCCGCACTCCACAAGGAAACGAGCAAAATGACCGCGCGTCACCGCACCGCCCTGCGCCAGTCGTTGCGCGCCTTCCAGCGCACCTGGTATCTGCGCTTTTTCAAGTCTTTCGGCAATCAGCTGCGCCCGCTGATTGCGCCGTTCTGTCTGCTGCGCGAGGAACTCACACATTAGCGGATGAGTAATATCAATATTCAGCCCGACAATATGAATTTCATGATTTTCCCAGACCGTGGAGATTTCCACGCCGGGAATAAGATTCAGCGCCAGTCCCGAACGTGAAATTTCCTCTCTTGCTGGTGAGATTGCAGCTGTGGTGTCATGGTCGGTGATCGCCAGGGTGCCGACGCGCATCTCGACTGCACGGTGCACCAATGCTTCTGGCGTCAGGCAGCCATCGGAAGCTGTGGTATGGCTGTGCAGGTCGTAAATCACTGCGTAATTCGTGTCGCTCAAGGCGCACTCCCGTTCTGGATAATGTTTTTTGCGCCGACATCATAACGGTTCTGGCAAATATTCTGAAATGAGCTGTTGACAATTAATCATCGAACTAGTTAACTAGTACGCAAGTTCACGTAAAAAGGGTATCGACAATGAAAGCAATTTTCGTACTGAAAGGTTGGTGGCGCACTTCCTGAAACGGGCAGTGTATTCACCATGCGTAAAGCAATCAGATACCCAGCCCGCCTAATGAGCGGGCTTTTTTTTGAACAAAATTAGAGAATAACAATGCAAACACAAAAACCGACTCTCGAACTACTAACCTGCGAAGGCGCTTATCGCGACAACCCGACTGCGCTTTTTCACCAGTTGTGTGGGGCTCGTCCGGCAACGCTGCTGCTGGAATCCGCAGATATCGACAGCAAAGATGATTTAAAAAGCCTGCTGCTGGTAGACAGTGCGCTGCGCATTACAGCTTTAGGTGACACTGTCACAATCCAGGCACTTTCCGGCAACGGCGAAGCCCTGCTGACACTACTGGATAACGCCCTGCCTGTGGGTGTGGAAAATGAACAATTACCAAACTGCCGTGTGCTGCGCTTCCCCCCTGTCAGCCCACTGCTGGATGAAGACGCCCGCTTATGCTCCCTTTCGGTTTTTGACGCTTTCCGCTTATTGCAGAATCTGTTGAATGTACCGAAGGAAGAACGAGAAGCAATGTTCTTCGGCGGCCTGTTCTCTTATGACCTTGTGGCGGGATTTGAAGATTTACCACAACTGGCAGCGGAAAATAACTGTCCTGATTTCTGTTTTTATCTCGCTGAAACGCTGATGGTGATTGACCATCAGAAAAAAAGCACCCGCATTCAGGCCAGTCTTTTTGCTCCGAATGAAGAAGAAAAACAACGTCTCAGTGCTCGCCTGAACGATCTTCGCCAGCAGCTGACCGAAACCGCGCCACCGCTGCCGGTGGTTTCCGTGCCGCATATGCGTTGTGAATGTAACCAGAGCGATGAAGAGTTCGGTGGCGTAGTGCGTTTGTTGCAAAAAGCGATTCGCGCCGGAGAAATTTTCCAGGTGGTGCCATCTCGCCGTTTCTCTCTGCCCTGCCCGTCACCACTGGCGGCCTATTACGTGCTGAAAAAGAGTAATCCCAGCCCGTACATGTTTTTTATGCAGGATAATGATTTCACCCTGTTTGGCGCGTCGCCGGAAAGTTCGCTCAAGTATGACGCCACCAGCCGCCAGATTGAGATCTACCCGATTGCCGGAACACGTCCACGCGGTCGTCGTGCCGATGGTTCACTGGACAGAGACCTCGACAGCCGCATCGAACTGGAAATGCGTACCGATCATAAAGAGCTTTCTGAACATCTGATGCTGGTGGATCTCGCCCGTAATGATCTGGCACGCATTTGCACACCCGGCAGCCGCTACGTCGCCGATCTTACAAAAGTTGACCGTTACTCTTACGTGATGCACCTGGTCTCCCGCGTTGTTGGTGAGCTGCGCCACGATCTCGACGCCCTGCACGCTTACCGCGCCTGTATGAATATGGGGACGTTAAGCGGTGCGCCGAAAGTACGCGCTATGCAGTTAATTGCCGGGGCGGAAGGTCGTCGCCGCGGCAGCTACGGCGGCGCGGTAGGTTATTTCACCGCGCATGGCGATCTCGACACCTGCATTGTGATCCGCTCGGCGCTGGTGGAAAACGGTATCGCCACCGTGCAAGCCGGTGCTGGCGTAGTCCTTGATTCTGTTCCGCAGTCGGAAGCCGACGAAACCCGTAATAAAGCCCGCGCTGTACTGCGCGCTATTGCCACCGCGCATCATGCACAGGAGACGTTCTGATGGCTGACATTCTGCTGCTCGATAATATCGACTCTTTTACGTACAACCTGGCAGATCAGTTGCGCAGCAATGGGCATAACGTGGTGATTTACCGCAACCATATTCCGGCGCAGACCTTAATTGAACGCCTGGCGACAATGAGCAATCCGGTGCTGATGCTTTCTCCTGGCCCCGGTGTGCCAAGCGAAGCCGGTTGTATGCCAGAACTCCTCACCCGCCTGCGCGGCAAGCTGCCAATTATTGGCATTTGCCTCGGTCATCAGGCGATTGTCGAAGCTTATGGGGGGTATGTCGGTCAGGCGGGCGAAATTCTTCACGGTAAAGCCTCCAGCATTGTACATGACGGTCAGGCGATGTTTGCCGGATTAACAAACCCGCTGCCGGTGGCGCGTTATCACTCGCTGGTTGGCAGTAATATCCCGGCCGGTTTAACCATCAACGCCCATTTTAATGGCATGGTGATGGCGGTGCGTCACGATGCAGATCGCGTTTGCGGTTTCCAGTTCCATCCGGAATCCATTCTTACTACCCAGGGCGCTCGCCTGCTGGAACAAACGCTGGCCTGGGCGCAGCAGAAACTTGAGCCAACCAACACGCTGCAACCGATTCTGGAAAAACTGTATCAGGCGCAGACCCTTAGCCAGCAGGAAAGTCATCAGCTATTTTCAGCGGTGGTACGTGGCGAACTGAAACCGGAACAACTGGCGGCGGCGCTGGTGAGCATGAAAATTCGCGGCGAGCACCCGAACGAGATCGCCGGAGCAGCAACCGCGCTACTGGAAAACGCCGCGCCGTTCCCGCGCCCGGATTATCTGTTTGCCGATATCGTCGGCACCGGCGGTGACGGCAGTAACAGCATCAATATTTCCACCGCCAGTGCGTTTGTCGCCGCGGCCTGTGGGCTGAAAGTGGCGAAACACGGCAACCGTAGCGTCTCCAGTAAATCCGGCTCGTCAGATCTGCTGGCGGCATTCGGTATTAATCTTGATATGAACGCCGATAAATCGCGCCAGGCGCTGGATGAGTTAGGCGTCTGTTTCCTCTTTGCGCCGAAATATCACACCGGATTCCGCCACGCGATGCCGGTTCGCCAGCAACTGAAAACCCGCACCCTGTTCAACGTGCTGGGGCCACTGATTAACCCGGCGCATCCTCCGCTGGCGTTAATTGGTGTTTATAGTCCGGAACTGGTGCTACCGATTGCCGAAACCTTGCGCGTGCTGGGGTATCAACGCGCGGCAGTGGTGCACAGCGGCGGGATGGATGAAGTTTCATTACACGCGCCGACAATCGTTGCCGAACTGCATGACGGCGAAATTAAGAGCTATCAATTGACCGCTGAAGATTTTGGCCTGACACCCTACCACCAGGAGCAACTGGCAGGCGGAACACCGGAAGAAAACCGTGACATTTTAACACGCTTGTTACAAGGTAAAGGCGACGCCGCCCATGAAGCAGCCGTCGCGGCGAACGTCGCCATGTTAATGCGCCTGCATGGCCATGAAGATCTGCAAGCCAATGCGCAAACCGTTCTTGAGGTACTGCGCAGTGGTTCTGCTTACGACAGAGTCACCGCACTGGCGGCACGAGGGTAAATGATGCAAACCGTTTTAGCGAAAATCGTCGCAGACAAGGCGATTTGGGTAGAAGCCCGCAAACAGCAGCAACCGCTGGCCAGTTTTCAGAATGAGGTTCAGCCGAGCACGCGACATTTTTATGATGCGCTACAGGGTGCACGCACGGCGTTTATTCTGGAGTGTAAAAAAGCATCACCGTCAAAAGGCGTGATCCGCGATGATTTTGATCCGGCACGCATTGCCGCCATTTATAAACATTACGCTTCGGCAATTTCGGTGCTGACTGATGAGAAATATTTTCAGGGGAGCTTTGATTTCCTCCCCATCGTCAGCCAAATCGCCCCGCAGCCGATTTTATGTAAAGACTTCATTATCGATCCTTACCAGATCTATCTGGCGCGCTATTACCAGGCCGATGCCTGCTTATTAATGCTTTCAGTACTGGATGACGAACAATATCGCCAGCTTGCTGCCGTCGCCCACAGTCTGGAGATGGGTGTGCTGACCGAAGTCAGTAATGAAGAGGAACTGGAGCGTGCCATTGCATTGGGGGCAAAGGTCGTTGGCATCAACAACCGCGATCTGCGTGATTTGTCGATTGATCTCAACCGTACCCGCGAGCTTGCGCCGAAACTGGGGCACAACGTGACGGTAATCAGCGAATCCGGCATCAATACTTACGCTCAGGTGCGCGAGTTAAGCCACGTCGCTAACGGTTTTCTGATTGGTTCGGCGTTGATGGCCCATGACGATTTGAACGCCGCCGTGCGCCGGGTGTTGCTGGGTGAGAATAAAGTATGTGGCCTGACGCGTGGGCAAGATGCTAAAGCAGCTTATGACGCGGGCGCGATTTACGGTGGGTTGATTTTTGTTGCGACATCACCGCGTTGCGTCAACGTTGAACAGGCGCAGGAAGTGATGGCTGCGGCACCGTTGCAATATGTTGGCGTGTTCCGCAATCACGATATTGCCGATGTGGTGGACAAAGCTAAGGTGTTATCACTTGCGGCAGTGCAACTGCATGGTAATGAAGATCAACAATATATCGACACATTGCGTGGCGCGCTGCCCGCAAACATTGCCATCTGGAAAGCATTAAGCGTCGGTGAAACCCTGCCCGCCCGCGAGCTTCAGCACGTTGATAAATATGTTTTAGACAACGGCCAGGGTGGAAGCGGGCAACGTTTCGACTGGTCACTGTTAAACGGTCAATCGCTTGGCAACGTTCTGCTGGCGGGGGGCTTAGGCGCAGATAACTGCGTGGAAGCGGCACAAACCGGCTGCGCCGGACTTGATTTTAATTCTGCTGTAGAGTCGCAGCCGGGCATCAAAGACGCACGTCTTTTGGCCTCGGTTTTCCAGACGCTGCGCGCATATTAAGGAAAGGAACAATGACAACATTACTTAACCCGTATTTTGGTGAGTTTGGCGGCATGTACGTGCCACAAATCCTGATGCCTGCTCTGCGCCAGCTGGAAGAAGCTTTTGTCAGCGCGCAAAAAGATTCTGAATTTCAGGCTCAGTTCAACGACCTGCTGAAAAACTATGCCGGGCGTCCAACCGCACTCACCAAATGCCAGAACATTACGGCTGGCACTAACACCACGCTGTATCTCAAGCGCGAAGATTTGCTGCACGGCGGCGCGCATAAAACCAACCAGGTGCTCGGTCAGGCTTTACTGGCGAAGCGGATGGGTAAAACCGAAATCATCGCCGAAACCGGTGCCGGTCAGCATGGCGTGGCGTCGGCCCTTGCCAGTGCCCTGCTCGGCCTGAAATGCCGTATTTATATGGGTGCCAAAGACGTTGAACGCCAGTCGCCAAACGTTTTTCGTATGCGCTTAATGGGTGCGGAAGTGATCCCGGTACATAGCGGTTCCGCGACGCTGAAAGATGCCTGTAACGAGGCGCTGCGCGACTGGTCCGGCAGTTATGAAACCGCGCACTATATGCTGGGCACCGCAGCTGGCCCACATCCTTATCCGACCATTGTCCGTGAGTTTCAGCGAATGATTGGCGAAGAAACCAAAGCACAGATTCTGGAAAGAGAAGGTCGCCTGCCGGATGCGGTTATCGCCTGTGTTGGCGGCGGTTCGAATGCCATCGGCATGTTTGCAGATTTCATCAACGAAACCGACGTCGGCCTGATTGGTGTGGAGCCTGGCGGTCACGGGATCGAAACCGGCGAGCACGGCGCACCGTTAAAACATGGTCGCGTGGGCATCTATTTCGGTATGAAAGCGCCGATGATGCAAACCGAAGACGGGCAGATTGAAGAATCTTACTCCATCTCCGCCGGACTGGATTTCCCGTCTGTCGGCCCACAACACGCGTATCTTAACAGCACTGGACGCGCTGATTACGTGTCAATTACCGATGATGAAGCACTGGAAGCCTTCAAAACGCTGTGCCTGCACGAAGGGATTATCCCGGCGCTGGAGTCCTCACACGCCCTGGCCCATGCGCTGAAAATGATGCGCGAAAACCCGGAAAAAGAACAGCTACTGGTGGTTAACCTTTCCGGTCGCGGCGATAAAGACATCTTCACCGTTCACGATATTTTGAAAGCACGAGGGGAAATCTGATGGAACGCTACGAATCTCTGTTTGCCCAGTTGAAGGAGCGCAAAGAAGTCGCATTCGTTCCTTTCGTCACGCTCGGTGATCCGGGCATTGAGCAGTCGCTGAAAATTATCGATGCGCTAATTGAAGCCGGTGCTGACGCGCTGGAGTTAGGCATCCCCTTCTCCGACCCGCTGGCAGATGGCCCGACGATTCAAAACGCCACACTGCGTGCTTTTGCGGCGGGAGTAACCCCGGCGCAGTGCTTTGAGATGCTGGCACTGATTCGCCAGAAGCACCCGACCATTCCCATCGGCCTTTTGATGTATGCCAACCTGGTGTTTAACAAAGGCATTGATGAGTTTTATGCCCAGTGCGAGAAAGTCGGCGTCGATTCGGTGCTGGTTGCCGATGTGCCAGTGGAAGAGTCCGCGCCCTTCCGCCAGGCCGCGTTGCGTCATAATGTCGCACCTATCTTTATTTGCCCGCCGAATGCCGACGATGATTTGCTGCGCCAGATAGCCTCCTACGGTCGTGGATACACCTATTTATTGTCACGTGCGGGCGTGACCGGCGCAGAAAACCGCGCCGCGTTACCCCTCAATCATCTGGTCACGAAGCTGAAAGAATACAATGCTGCGCCTCCATTGCAGGGCTTTGGTATTTCCGCCCCGGATCAGGTAAAAGCAGCGATTGATGCAGGAGCTGCGGGCGCGATTTCTGGTTCGGCCATCGTTAAAATCATCGAGCAACATATTAATGAGCCAGAGAAAATGCTGGCGGCACTGAAAGCTTTTGTACAACCGATGAAAGCGGCGACGCGCAGCTAATCCCACAGCCGCCAGTTCCGCTGGCGGCATTTTAACTGTCTTTAACGAAGCTGGAAAAATCCTAAATTCATTTATTATTTATTTTTTTACCGTTTCGCTTACCCCTGTCGAACGTAAACTTACGTCTTTTTTCCGCCCAACAGTAATATAATCAAACAAATTAATCCCGCAACATAACACCAGTAAAATCAATAATTTTCTCTAAGTCACTTATTCCTCAGGCAATTGTTAATATATCCAGAATGTTCCTCATAATATATTTTCCCTCTTTCTTCTCGTTGCGCTTAATTTGACTAAATTTCATTAGCGACTAATTTTAATGAGTGTCGACACACAACACTCATATTAATGAAACAATGCAACGCAACGGGAGAAATAACATGGCCGAACATCGTGGTGGTTCAGGAAATTTCGCCGAAGACCGTGAAAAGGCATCCGACGCAGGCCGTAAAGGCGGTCAGCATAGCGGCGGTAATTTTAAAAATGATCCGCAACGCGCATCTGAAGCGGGTAAAAAAGGCGGTCAACAAAGCGGTGGTAATAAATCAGGAAAATCCTGATTCACCGTTAATTATTAATATCAGCTGATAAAGATAATTGCATCTGCGGGCCGTATGGCTCGCAGTGATTTCACTGGAGAAAAATATGAATATGAAGACCATTGAAGATGTATTTATTCACCTGCTTTCAGATACCTACAGTGCAGAAAAACAATTAACCCGGGCACTGGCAAAACTCGCAAGAGCAACATCAAACGAAAAATTAAGTCAGGCTTTTCATGCGCACCTCGAGGAAACTCATGGACAGATTGAACGAATTGATCAAGTTGTGGAATCTGAATCGAACCTGAAAATTAAGCGCATGAAATGTGTGGCAATGGAAGGTCTCATTGAAGAAGCTAATGAGGTTATCGAAAGCACCGAGAAAAACGAAGTGCGTGATGCCGCACTGATTGCCGCTGCACAGAAAGTCGAGCACTATGAGATCGCCAGTTACGGGACATTAGCAACGCTGGCTGAACAATTAGGTTATCGTAAAGCAGCGAAGCTTCTGAAAGAGACCCTGGAAGAAGAAAAGGCCACCGACATCAAACTGACTGATCTGGCCCTCAATAACGTAAATAAGAAAGCCGAAAATAAAGCCTGAAATATGAACTTTAACTTTTAGTCATTTTATAAAGAGGACATTTTCATGAATCGTATTGAACATTATCATGACTGGTTACGTGACGCCCACGCAATGGAAAAGCAAGCCGAATCTATGCTTGAATCCATGGCTAGTCGTATAGATAATTATCCTGAACTACGCGCTCGTATTGAACAACATCTTAGTGAAACCAAAAACCAGATTGTTCAACTGGAAACTATTCTTGATCGTAATGACATTTCACGTTCAGTCATTAAAGATTCCATGAGTAAAATGGCTGCGCTTGGGCAGTCAATCGGTGGTATATTCCCTTCTGATGAAATAGTCAAAGGCTCTATTAGCGGATATGTCTTCGAGCAATTTGAAATCGCCTGTTACACCTCACTATTAGCAGCAGCAAAAAATGCCGGTGATACAGCTTCAATTCCAACCATCGAAGCGATTTTAAATGAGGAAAAAGAAATGGCCGACTGGCTGATTCAGCATATTCCGCAAACAACTGAGAAATTTTTAATTCGCTCTGAAACTGATGGCGTAGAAGCGAAGAAATAATACCCTTTATGCCATGTCCTTATTGACCCCGTATATTACGGGGTCGTTTTTGTGCGGAATTAAAAACGATATCCTGCTGAGAACATAAACACCCACGGATCGAGGCGTACGCTATCGTGTTGCTGTGCACCGCCCAGTTTATAATTGGCGGTGGTATCGATATCCATGTACCAGACTGACATGTTAACCAACCAGTCACGGTTAATCAGATAATCAACCCCCACCTGCCCGGCAGCTCCCCAGGAATCTTTCAGACTGAGATCGGAAAGCCCCGCCTCTTTGCCATGATCGTTAAATCCATTATCAAAGAAGGTGGTGTAGTTAATACCTGCCCCAACGTAAGGACGGAATTTGCTGCTGGCATCACCAAAATACCACTGCGCCATCAGTGTTGGCGGCAGATGATGAACGGTTGCAATATCGCCGGTCGCCCGGGTGCCGATTTTATGGCGGAACGGCGTCGCTGCCAGCAATTCCACACCAATGTTATCGGTCGCCATATAAGTAAACGTCAGGCCCAGTTGCGTGTTATTGGTCACGCTGAATCCACCCAGACTTCCTAACGTACCACCAGCACCTTCTGTTGGACGTACGGTTGCAGACCCTGCACGCATAAAAAATTCGCCTGCTTCATGCGCATAGGCACTGCCAGAGAGAAGAGTTGTTACTGCCAAAGCCGCCACTGTTAACTTTTTCATATCCGCTCCGTCGTTATGGTTATAAAAACGTGACGAATATACCTACATTGGAGTAACAAATGATCCTACATAGATCACATTACATATGATAATTCACCATTTATTGATCTGGATTAATTTAGAAGTTGCATTGAGAATCCTGGTTAATGTGATTTAAATCAATTTTTAAATATTTTCGCTACGCAAATGTTAACTCGATCGCCACTTGCCGCGGTTTGCCCACGCCTGAAGGCCAGCAATTACCTCCGCTTTACAAAGATATGCTTTTCCATACAAGACCTGATGCTGCCACCCGAGGCTTAACCAGGGTACAATTGCCCGCTAATTAACACCTGCATAAAACTCAAGGAGAGTGCATGTCTATCACGGCGCAGTCCGTATACCGTGACACCGGAAATTTCTTCCGTAATCAATTTATGACCATTCTGTTGGTATCGTTGCTATGTGCGTTTATCACAGTGGTGTTAGGGCATGTTTTCTCACCCAGTGATGCACAGCTTGCGCAGCTCAATGACGGCGTGCCCGTTAGCGGCAGTAGTGGGTTGTTCGACCTGGTTCAGAATATGTCACCGGAACAGCAACAAATTTTGCTGCAGGCTTCAGCGGCGTCCACTTTTTCAGGATTAATCGGTAACGCCATTCTCGCCGGAGGCGTAATATTAATTATCCAGCTGGTGTCTGCGGGTCAGAGAGTCAGTGCGCTGCGAGGTATTGGTGCCAGTGCGCCGATATTGCCAAAGTTATTTATTCTGATTTTTCTGACTACCCTTTTAGTACAGATTGGCATCATGCTGGTGGTCGTTCCGGGAATTATCATGGCTATTTTACTGGCCCTGGCACCGGTGATGTTGGTACAGGACAAAATGGGCGTTTTTGCCTCGATGCGTAGCAGTATGCGGCTGACTTGGGCGAATATGCGTCTGGTGGCACCCGCAGTACTGAGCTGGTTGCTGGCAAAAACACTGTTGCTGCTTTTTGCCTCTTCTTTTGCCGCATTAACCCCGGAAATTGGTGCCGTACTGGCGAACACCTTGAGCAACCTGATTTCAGCCGTACTGCTCATCTATCTGTTCCGCCTGTATATGTTGATTCGCCAATAACCTTAAGCATTTGATTACGGAATCGTAAAATGAAGCAGTTTCTTGATTTTTTACCGCTGGTTGTCTTTTTCGCGTTTTACAAGATTTATGACATCTATGCGGCTACTGCGGCGCTGATCGTCGCCACGGCGATTGTGCTTATATATAGCTGGGTTCGCTTTCGTAAGGTTGAGAAGATGGCCCTGATCACTTTTGTTCTGGTGGTCGTCTTCGGTGGCTTAACCCTGTTCTTCCACAATGATGAGTTTATTAAATGGAAGGTTACTGTCATTTATGCCCTGTTTGCAGGTGCCCTGTTAGTCAGCCAATGGGTGATGAAAAAGCCGCTAATTCAGCGGATGCTGGGTAAAGAACTCACGCTGCCGCAACCGGTATGGTCGAAGCTGAATCTGGCCTGGGCTGTTTTCTTTATCCTTTGCGGTCTGGCAAACATCTACATCGCATTCTGGCTGCCGCAAAATATTTGGGTCAACTTTAAAGTGTTTGGCCTGACCGCTCTTACCTTAATCTTCACATTGTTAAGCGGTATCTATATCTACCGCCACATGCCGCAGGAAGATAAATCCTAACCAGACTGCCAGTCCTTCGGGGCTGGCGCTGTATCTCCTCTGTTCTCCTCAGGAAAATCATAGTAGCATCGCGCCTGTGATTTTCCTTTTAAGTCGGTTTTACCATGTCTACAACACATAACGTCCCTCAGGGCGATCTTGTTTTACGTACTTTAGCCATGCCCGCCGATACCAATGCCAATGGTGACATCTTTGGTGGTTGGTTAATGTCACAAATGGATATTGGCGGCGCTATTCTGGCGAAAGAAATTGCCCACGGTCGCGTAGTGACCGTGCGGGTTGAAGGAATGACTTTCTTACGACCGGTTGCGGTCGGCGATGTAGTGTGCTGCTATGCACGCTGTGTCCAGAAAGGGACGACATCGGTCAGCATTAATATTGAAGTGTGGGTGAAAAAGGTCGCGTCTGAACCCATCGGGCAACGTTATAAAGCGACAGAAGCATTATTTAAGTATGTCGCGGTTGATCCTGAAGGAAAACCTCGCGCCTTACCTGTTGAGTAATAATCAAAAGCCTCCGGTCGGAGGCTTTTGACTTTCTGCTTACTGAATTTCGGTGGTGCCGTTAATTTTAAACAGGATATTCACCACAATCCCACTGCCTGGCTTACCCGGCTCATAACGCCATCTGCGCATCGCATTTTTCACCTCACGCTCAAACATGTTCGCAGGCTTGGCTGAGAGGATTTGCACGTTATCCACGCGACCATCCGGCGTGACATCAAATTTAACTTTAACCTGCCCTTCAATGCGCAATGCCTGTGCTCGTGCCGGATACTGCGGCTGATTGCGGCTTAATGCGCGTGGTCCTGAAGCCACACTGGTAACCGGCTTGCTGGTTGTAGCCGTCGCCGTACTTGATGTCGGGCGCGCGGGCGCCGTATTTTCAAACGGTGATGCCGGACGCGACTCTACGGGTTTGACATCGCGTTTTGGCTGCTCCTGTACCTTTTTCACCGGCTTCGGTTTTGGCTTAGGTTTCGGCTTCGGCTTTTCAATGACCACCGGTGCTTCTTTTGGCGGTTCGGGGATCGGCTCAGGTTCCGGTTCTGGCTCTACCACCGGCTCCGGTGGCGGCTGAACGGCTTGTGGCGGTTCGAGATCCGCAGGCGCAACCATCGTGACAGAAATTGGCTGCGCAGGCGCAGGTAGTTCAATAACCTGATGTACCGAGGTATAGAGCAGACCCGCCACAACAGCACCATGAATGCAGACCGAAAGTAACGTCGGCCAGGGGAAGCGGCGAGGTAAATCAAGGGTCATTGAAGTCATAATCATTTCAGTAGAAAAACCAGGCCTCGATTTTAAATGCAAATAGCAATCATATTCAATAAGGCAAGACGATCAGGATCAGTGAAAATGTCATTTTTGGCGTAATTGACCTTACTTTTTAAATGGTCTTAACAAAGACATCATCTTTCCGTTGCAGATCTTCGCCCTTTCAAATAACGTACTTTACAACTTTCCCGAACAAGGAGTTGTGCCCGTGTTGTATGTTATTTACGCTCAAGACAAAGCTGATAGCCTCGAAAAACGCCTTTCCGTTCGTCCGGCACATTTAGCACGTTTACAGTTACTGCATGATGAAGGTCGATTGTTGACCGCCGGTCCAATGCCAGCAGTAGACAGTAACGATCCAGGGGCTGCGGGATTTACTGGCTCAACCGTTATTGCTGAATTTGAATCGCTGGAAGCAGCTCAGGCCTGGGCCGATGCTGACCCGTACGTAGCGGCAGGAGTCTATGAATACGTTTCAGTGAAACCATTTAAGAAAGTGTTCTGAATAGAGATTCAATATTTAAGGGCACGGTTTTTGCAACCGTGTTCTTGTTTGGCCTTTCCTTATAGGTCGGTCAGTGCATTCACCCCTACAAGCAGATAATAACTTTATCTGTATTTCTTTATATGATGTGAGCATATTCAGGAAAAATGCCCTTTCCTGACGCAGAGTTGCTCACTCAAAACCTTTGATTACTGCGGATAAAGTCATCTACTATTGTTTAACACATTCACGCGCTGCATGTATGTTCAGAAAATGTGCACGCTAAGATAATTAAACAAAATTGTGGTTACAGAGGTATCAGTGAGTCACTGGGCTACATTCAAACAAACAGCAACTAATTTATGGGTGACCCTACGGCACGACATTCTCGCGCTGGCCGTCTTTTTAAATGGATTGCTTATTTTTAAAACAATCTATGGTATGTCGGTCAATTTGCTAGATATTTTCCATATCAAAGCATTTTCAGAGTTGGATCTCTCCTTGCTGGCAAACGCCCCACTCTTTATGCTCGGCGTCTTTCTTGTCCTGAACTCCATTGGCTTACTGTTCCGGGCAAAGCTCGCATGGGCAATCAGTATCATTTTGTTGTTGATAGCGCTAATTTACACCCTGCATTTTTATCCCTGGCTGAAATTTAGTATTGGATTTTGCATTTTTACGCTGGTGTTTTTGCTGATACTGCGCAAAGACTTCTCCCACAGTAGCGCCGCAGCCGGGACAATTTTCGCATTTATTAGTTTCACGACGTTACTGTTTTACTCCACCTACGGTGCGCTTTATTTAAGCGAAGGTTTTAATCCGCGAATAGAAAGTTTGATGACCGCTTTCTATTTTTCGATAGAAACCATGTCAACCGTCGGCTATGGCGATATTGTCCCTGTTTCTGAATCAGCACGATTGTTCACTATTTCGGTCATTATTTCCGGCATTACCGTTTTTGCCACCTCTATGACCTCAATTTTTGGTCCGCTTATCCGCGGGGGATTCAACAAACTTGTAAAAGGAAACAATCATACAATGCATCGTAAAGATCATTTTATTGTTTGCGGACATTCGATTCTCGCCATCAATACGATCCTGCAACTGAATCAACGCGGACAAAACGTAACGGTTATCAGCAACTTGCCTGAAGATGATATCAAGCAACTTGAGCAACGCTTAGGCGATAACGCTGATGTTATCCCCGGTGACAGTAATGACAGTTCAGTATTAAAGAAAGCGGGAATCGATCGATGCCGGGCCATTCTGGCGCTGAGTGATAACGATGCAGATAACGCGTTTGTTGTACTCTCGGCAAAAGATATGAGCAGTGATGTCAAAACAGTTCTCGCCGTCAGTGATAGCAAAAACCTGAATAAGATTAAGATGGTACATCCGGATATCATTCTCTCACCGCAACTGTTTGGCAGCGAAATTCTGGCGCGAGTTTTAAATGGTGAAGAGATTAATAATGATATGCTCGTTTCAATGTTGTTGAACTCCGGTCATGGTATTTTCAGCGATAACGATGAACAAGAAACGAAAGCTGACAATAAAGAATCGGCGCAAAAATAGACTTTAAAGACGGAAGAGTAAACTTATTGGGCACCGCAATGGTGCCCAGTACATTTAGATATTGTAGATCGCAAACAATAACGAGTTACGCTGTTTGTTTAGAATGCACTTCCTGATGCTGTGGATACGCATATTTCGGCGCGACTGCCCCTCAAGCCAACGCGATTTACGTCGGCTAGCCTGACGCTGCATGCGCCAGCGCCCCACTTCCGTTCTACTCCGCTTCATGTTAACTACTCTATGCAATAACAGAATGGTCATTATACCCCCGCCCCCGACGCTGACCAGTGCTTTTCCCGCGTTTTTATTTGCCAGATGAATCCATATGCGTAAACTCATAACAATGCGCTTTCAAAAGGATTTCTAATCTATGACAACCGTTTATACGTTGGTGAGTTGGTTGGCCATTCTGGGATACTGGTTGCTCATTGCAGGCGTAACTTTACGCATTCTAATGAAACGACGCGCAGTTCCCTCCGCGATGGCCTGGCTGTTGATTATTTACATTCTGCCGTTAGTCGGAATTATTGCCTATCTTGCCGTTGGCGAGCTCCATTTAGGCAAACGCCGCGCTGAGCGCGCCAGAGCGATGTGGCCTTCCACCGCAAAATGGCTTAACGACCTTAAAGCCTGTAAGCATATCTTCGCCGAAGAAAATAGCAGTGTCGCTGCGCCATTATTCAAGCTTTGCGAGCGTCGTCAGGGGATCGCAGGGGTCAAAGGGAATCAGCTACAACTGATGACCGAGTCAGATGATGTGATGCAGGCGTTAATCCGCGACATCCAGCTCGCGCGCCATAATATTGAGATGGTGTTTTATATCTGGCAGCCCGGCGGCATGGCGGACCAGGTGGCTGAATCATTAATGGCCGCTGCACGACGCGGCATTCATTGCCGATTGATGCTCGACTCCGCCGGCAGTGTGGCTTTTTTCCGCAGCCCGTGGCCCGAGCTAATGCGTAATGCCGGTATTGAAGTTGTCGAAGCCTTAAAGGTCAATCTGATGCGTGTGTTTTTACGCCGTATGGACCTGCGCCAACATCGCAAGATGATCATGATCGATAATTACATCGCGTACACCGGCAGCATGAATATGGTCGACCCTCGCTACTTCAAACAAGATGCGGGCGTAGGGCAATGGATTGATCTGATGGCGCGTATGGAAGGTCCCATCGCTACCGCGATGGGGATTATTTATTCCTGCGACTGGGAGATTGAAACCGGGAAACGTATTCTGCCGCCACCACCAGATGTCAATATTATGCCGTTTGAGCAGGCCAGCGGTCACACCATTCACACAATTGCTTCTGGCCCCGGCTTTCCGGAAGATCTCATTCACCAGGCATTATTGACTGCGGCTTATTCGGCACGTGAATATTTGATCATGACAACGCCCTACTTTGTGCCCAGCGATGATTTACTTCATGCGATTTGCACGGCGGCACAGCGCGGAGTGGATGTCAGTATTATCCTTCCGCGAAAAAATGATTCAATGCTGGTTGGCTGGGCCAGTCGCGCGTTCTTTACGGAACTGCTGGCTGCTGGGGTTAAAATTTATCAGTTTGAAGGCGGGTTATTGCATACCAAGAGTGTGCTGGTCGATGGCGAATTAAGTCTGGTTGGTACCGTTAACCTTGATATGCGTAGTCTGTGGCTGAATTTCGAGATTACCCTGGCAATCGACGATAAAGGGTTTGGTGCTGACCTCGCCGCTGTTCAGGACGATTATATTTCGCGTTCACGTCTGCTCGATGCCCGTTTATGGCTAAAACGCCCATTATGGCAACGTGTCGCCGAGCGACTGTTTTACTTCTTCAGCCCGTTGCTGTAAAACGTCGCCAACAGAGGTTAAACAGGTAGTGACTATGGATATGGATCTAAACAATCGCCTGACTGAAGATGAAACGCTTGAGCAGGCCTACGATATTTTTCTCGAACTGGCTGCCGACAATCTCGATCCAGCTGATGTTCTGCTGTTCAATCTTCAGTTTGAAGAGCGCGGCGGCGCGGAGTTATTCGATCCGGCAGAAGACTGGCAGGAACATGTTGATTTCGATTTGAACCCGGACTTTTTTGCCGAAGTGGTGATTGGTCTGGCGGACAGTGAAGATGGTGAAATCAACGATGTTTTCGCCCGCATTCTGTTATGCCGCGAAAAAGATCACAAACTTTGCCATATCATCTGGCGGGAATAAATAATCGCTTTCGGCGTGAAAAAGGGCTGACAACTGTCAGCCCTTATTGTGTTTAAAGCGGATCGACTTTCAGGCAAGAAACGGCGTGTCTGAAACTCCCCTCCAGAACAGGACGTGTTTTGGCGCACTCCGGACCGGCAATCGGGCAACGGGTACGGAAAACACAACCGGAAGGCGGGTTGATCGGCGACGGTAATTCCCCTTCCAGTAACTGGATGGTTTTGTTCTTCTCCAGATCCGGATCAGGTATGGGGACTGCCGACATCAATGCCCTGGTGTAAGGATGTAGTGGATTGTGGTAGACCTCATCATAGGTCCCCAGTTCTACCGCATGGCCGAGATACATCACCAGCACACGATCGGAAATGTGTTTTACCACGGCCAGGTCGTGAGCGATAAAAATTAATGACAATCCCATCTCGCGTTGCAGCTGCTGGAGCAGGTTGACCACCTGCGCCTGAATTGACACGTCCAGCGCCGACACCGGCTCATCACAGATAATCAGCTTCGGTTCAAGAATAAGAGCACGAGCAATCCCGATACGCTGGCACTGCCCACCGGAGAACTCATGCGGATAGCGGTTAATCAGGTTAGGCAATAACCCGACTTTCAGCATCATCGCCTTCACGCGCTCGCGAACTTCCTGGCGTGACATTTTCGGATGATAGGTACGCAGTGGTTCAGCGATGATCTCGCCGATGGTCATACGCGGGTTTAGCGATGCCAATGGATCCTGGAAAATCATCTGAATATCACTGCGAACGGCACGCCATTCATCGGGCTTCATGCCCAACAACTCTTTACCTAACCAGGCAACATGACCGTCGGTCGCTTTAACCAGGCCAATGATGGCGCGAGCAAAGGTGGACTTACCGCATCCCGATTCCCCTACCACACCTAATGTTTCCCCTTCATACAGGCGAAGAGTGACACCATCGACGGCTTTGAGCGTTTTCGGCGGTTGCCAGAACCACTGTTTGCCATCTTTGATTTCAAAGTGCACTTTCAGATCGGCGATTTCGAGGAGGACTTTTCTTCCTTCGGTTACAGCATTCATAACAGTTCCTCCACCGGTTTAAAGCAAGCACGCAGACGGCCAGGCGTAAACTCTTCCAGCGGCGGTGCGCTACTACAAATTTCCATCGCATGCGGACAACGTGGCTGGAACGGGCAACCTTTCGGTAATCGCAGCAGGTTTGGCGGATTACCAGGGATGGTCAACATTGTTTCACCTTCCGCATCGAGACGCGGCACCGCGTTGAGCAAACCGATAGAATAAGGATGAACGGGTTGATAAAAGACATCGCGCGCGTTGCCATATTCCATCGTGCGCCCGGCGTACATTACCAGCACTTTGTCGCAGATCCCCGCAACCACGCCAAGATCGTGGGTGATCATAATGATGGCGGTATTAAATTCCCGCTTCAGTTCATTCAATAGCGTCATGATCTGCGCCTGTACGGTGACGTCCAGCGCAGTAGTGGGTTCATCCGCAATCAGCAGCTTAGGTCGACATAGCAATGCCATCGCAATCATAACTCGCTGACGCATGCCGCCAGAAAATTCGTGCGGGTACATTTTCATGCGTTTACGCGCTTCCGGCATTTTTACCGCATCGAGCATCCGCACCGACTCTTCAAACGCCTCAGCTTTGCTCATGTTCTTATGCAGCATCAGCACTTCCATCAACTGCTCACCGACGCGCATATAGGGATTCAACGAAGTCATTGGGTCCTGAAAAATCATTGAGATTTGTTCAGCGCGCAGTTTATTGAGTTCACGCTCTGGCAAATTGAGGATTTCACGCCCATTGAAGGTTGCCGATCCGCCAATACGTCCGTTGGCAGCCAACAGGCCCATCAACGCAAATGCAGTTTGCGATTTACCCGAACCAGACTCACCTACAATGCCCAGCGTTTCTCCGGCACGTAGGGAAAAATTCAAATCATTGACCGCCGTGACGTCGCCGTCCGGGGTACTAAAGGTGACACGCAAATCTTTCACGTTCAGCAGTGCGTCAGCCTGTTGTTGTGCGAGCGGCACAGTTGCAGTTTCAATTACGCTCATGGCTGCACTCCTTAACGATCTTTCGGGTCGAGGGCATCACGCAAGCCATCGCCGATAAAGTTGAAACAAAATAGCGTCACCACGAGGAATCCCGCTGGGAACAACAGTAACCATGGAGAGACTTCCATCGAGTTCGCGCCATCACTCAGCAATGCCCCCCAGCTGCTTAACGGCTCTTGCGTACCCAACCCCAGGAAGCTAAGGAAAGATTCAAAGAGGATCATGCTGGGCACCAGTAGTGATGCGTAGACCACCACCACACCGAGTACATTCGGCACAATGTGGCGAATAACAATGCCCGGCGTCGATACACCGCCAACTTGTGCCGCCTCAATAAACTCTTTGCGCTTCAGACTCAGGGTTTGCCCACGCACAATACGAGCCATATCCAGCCAGGAAACCATGCCAATCGCCACGAAAATCAGCAGGATGTTTTGGCCGAAAAAGGTCACCAGCAAAATGACGAAGAACATGAATGGGAAGGAGTTGAGGATTTCCAGCAGACGCATCATTACCGAATCCACTTTACCGCCCAGATAACCGGAAAGCGAACCATAAAGTGTCCCGACGACCACTGCCACCAGTGCCGCAGCAACACCGACCATGAGTGAGATACGCCCGCCAATCGCAACGCGCACAAGCAGATCGCGACCGGATGAGTCAGTACCAAAGTAGTGACCGGACTCCATATCTGGGGCGCTGGACATCATCGCCCAGTCAGTATCGTCATAGGCAAACTGCGAAAGCATCGGTGCCAGGATGACAAATAACGCGATTAGCACCAGCACTATCAGACTGGCAACCGCCGCACGGTTATGCATAAAACGTCGACGTGCGTCCTGCCACAAGCTGCGCCCTTCGACCTCCAGCTTTTCACTGAAATTTTCCAGCGTCTCGCTGTTTTTCTTACTTAACATCATCGCGAGCTCCAGTATCAGTAACGTATTTTCGGGTCGATAACCGCATATAGCACATCGACAATGGCATTAAACAAAATGGTTAACGCGCCAACCAGAATGGTCAGACTTAACACTAAGGAATAGTCACGGTTCAATGCGCCATTAACGAACAATTGCCCAATCCCCGGTAAACCATAAATGGTTTCGATAACCATAGAACCGGTAATAATGCCGACAAATGCGGGGCCCATATAGGAGAGCACGGGTAACAGAGCAGGTTTTAATGCGTGGCGTAAAATGATCCGCCGCATAGGTAACCCTTTCGCCCGGGCAGTACGAATAAAGTTGGAGTGTAAAACCTCAATCATAGAGCCACGGGTAATACGCGCAATACTGGCGATATAGGCGAGTGACAACGCCACCATCGGCAATATCATGAATTTAAGCGCCCCACCATTCCAGCCACCGCCCGGCAGCCAATGCAAAATGATCGCAAATATCATGACTAATAATGGCGCAACCACAAAACTGGGGATAACAACCCCGGTCATTGCCAGCCCCATCACGGTATAGTCCCATTTGGTGTTTTGTTTTAATGCGGCAATAACGCCAGCACTAACACCCAGTATTACCGCAAGGAAAAATGCTGCGGCTCCCAGTTTGGCAGAAACGGGAAAACTGGATGCAACCAGGTCGTTGACCGAATAATCTTTATATTTAAACGATGGACCGAAATCGCCATGCGCCAGTTGTTTCAGGTAGCTGAAATACTGTGTCATGATCGGATCATTAAGATGATATTTCGCTTCGATATTGGCCATCACTTCCGGCGGTAAAGTACGTTCGCCGGTAAAAGGGCTTCCCGGCGCGAGGCGCATCATAAAGAACGAAATAGTAATAAGAATAAATAGCGTCGGAATCGCTTCCAGACAGCGACGTAGAATAAATTTTAACATTGCCCTACCTTCTGGCCTGTGCCTTCTGTAATGCGATAAAAATCAGACACCGTGGAGCAGGACACGCCTGCCCCACGTATTGCCATTAGTGCTTCACAATGTACATATTCCGGGTGTAGGTATTATCCAGCGGATCTTTGCCGGTATAGCCACCAACCCACGGTTTCACCAGACGCGCATTCACGTAGTAATAAACAGGAACAATGGCCGAATCCTTATCCAGCTGTTGTTCTGCTTTAGTGTACAGAGCTGTGCGCTGCGCCTCGTCAGTCGCTTTCAGCGTTTCCGCCATAATGCTGTCAAAGGCCGGGCTCTTATAATGCGCGGTATTCATCGAGCTGTTCGACAGCATGGTGTTCAGGAAGGAAGTTGGTTCGTTGTAGTCTGCACACCAGCCTGCACGGGCCACATCAAAAGTGCCCTGGTGACGGGTGTCGAGAAATGTTTTCCACTCCTGGTTAACCAGTTTGACGTTTACACCAATGTTTTTCTTCCACAATGAAGAGGCAGCAATCGCCAGCTTTTTATGCAGATCGGAGGTGTTATACAACAGGTTGATGGTTAACGGTTTGTCTGCGGTATAACCCGCTTCAGCCAGCAGTTTTTTCGCTTCTTCGTTACGTTTTTCCTGGCTCCAGCCAAACCATTCCGGCTGAGTCAATTTTGCGCCATCAGTATACGGTGGAGTGTAACCATAGGCGGGCATGTCGCCCTGCGCTTTCACTTTATTAACAATGATATCGCGGTCCATACCCAGTTTCAGTGCGGTACGCACACGTACATCGTTAAATGGCGGTTTCTGGTTGTTAATTTCGTAATAATAAGTGCACAGGTATGGATCAACGTGAACTTCGTCCGGGATCTCTTTTTTCAGCTTCTGGAACAATTCGATCGGCATGTTGTTATAAGTCATGTCGATTTCACCACTACGGTAGCGATTGACATCGGTAACTTCAGAAGCAATAGGCAAATAGGTTACCTGGTTAATAACGGTTTTCGTGTTGTTCCAGTAGGTCGGGCTGCGTTCAAGAACGATTCGTTCGTTTACGACCCAATCTTTTAAGGTATAGGCACCGTTGGTGACGATATTACCAGGCTGGGTCCATTTTTCGCCGAATTTCTCGATAGCGGCTTTTGGCACCGGTGAAGTTGATGGGTGAACAAGTAATTTATAGAAGTACGGAACGGGTTCACTTAAGGTGACTTCTAGTGTGTGATCATCAATAGCTTTCACGCCGAGATCGGTAATCGGTTTTTTCCCTTCAAGAATTTCATCAATACCGGCGATATGCCCATATTGCAGATAACTGGCATACGGAGAAGCAGTGTTCGGATCAACAGAACGTTGCCAGCTATACACAAAGTCTTGTGCTGTGACTGGCGTGCCATCAGACCATTTCGCATCTTTACGCAAATGGAAGGTCCAGACTTTCGCGTCTTTATTATCCCAGGATTCAGCGACGCCAGGTTCCGGATGGCCGTCAAGATCGCTAACCAGTAAGCCTTCAAACAGGTCTCGGCTGATATTAGACTCCGGAACACCTTCAATTTTGTGCGGATCTAATGACTGAACTTCTGAACCATTGTTACGTACCAGCGTTTGTTTTTCCGCCAGTGTGACGCCTGCGGGTACATCAGCTGCCAGCGCGACATTCCCTGCCATAAGCGCAGCCAAAACGCCAGCTGCTACTAAACTTCTCTTGGTGATGTTGGTCATTGTTTTTTGGACTCCCTCATTATAATTACTGGTATTAACCAGCATGTGTAATCCCGGATTGGGACCCTGCACAGGCTCGGAGACTTTCTGCTGTCAGGTTACTTTATCGTTACGTATTACTATCACCGACTTTATTTATTCTGGTGATTCAGACGATCACCTTATGTCGATTCGTACTGTGTCTCCCCTGTCGAGACACATTATTCTTTCGCGACGCTCTTTAATTGTTAATTATTCTCATTACCAATAAAGAATCGTCTGGCGGTTGCCCGGAAAGTACCAAATGCGCTTCTTACTCGCCAATACATTTTGCAAAATTGTTAAGCAATTCTCTTTTATTGACCGTATCAGAATCTATAGCTTGCATCCATGTCTTAACAAACATCTTTTAATTCAATCAAATAGAGATTGGTTAAGCATGTCTCTCTTTTCTGATTACAGTTCCAGTAGTGAAATGCACAATAATTTAACAATTGATTATTATTTAGCACTTTCCTCTACCAAAGGCAGTGGAATTACTAATATCATTTCAATTATTCTTCAGCAAGCCCAGGATTATGATGTGGCGAAAATAACATGATGGTGAGGAGAAGCAGTTAAGGAAATCCTTATAACTAACTGTAATTTGAGAAGAATATTTTTACCTATTCCTTTTGCTTTTGATAACTGCGCGGGTACAAAGTAAAAATAATGACGAAGTAAACGGAGCATGGCAGCTCCGTTTCATTTGAAAGGAATTAATTAAGCAGGCCGGGGAAAATCCCCTTAATACCAGTAACGATAAATTCAATCCCCAATGCCATCAGCAATAGCCCCATAATACGCGTGATCACGTTGATGCCGGTTTGGCGTAAAACCCGTACCAGCCACGGTGCCATGCGGAACAATCCCCAGCAACATAAAGCGAACAATGCAATAGCCACAAAGAAACCAAACAGATAGCTAATGCTGTGATAACGCGTACCCCAGACGATGGTAGAACTGATCGCCCCTGGCCCCGCCATCAACGGCAACGCCAGTGGCACCACACCAATGCTTTCACGTACCGCGGTTTCTGATTTTTCTTGCTTGTTCTGTTTATCCTCGCCAAGCTTGCCGCTGATCATCGACATCGCTATCGTCACCACCAGGATGCCCCCGGCGATACGGAACGAATCAATTGATATACCAAAAAGTTGCAGAATCGTGTCGCCGAGAAAAAGCGAGATCCACAAGATAATAGCCACAGACAGGTTGGCTGTAAGGTTCGTTTTGTTTCGCGCTGCCGCTGTCTGATAACTGGTCATGCTGATAAAGACGGGAATAATCCCTACCGGGTTGACCAGCGCAAATAACCCGATGAAAAATTTGAAGTAAACGGGAAAATCAAAAAGGGTCTGAATCACGGTTAGCTCCGAAGCAAAAGCCGGATAATGTTAGCCATAAATAAGGTTAAAAAGACGCGCTGACAATACGCCTTTTGACAGCATTTTTCACCTCCTAACTACTTAAAATTGCTATCATTCGTTATTGTTATCTAGTTGTGCAAAACATGATAATGTAGCCAACAAATCATACTACAATTTATTAACTGTTAGCTATAATGGCGAAAAGCGATGCTGAAAGGTGTCAGCTTTGCAAAAATTTGATTTGGATCACGTAATCAGTACCCAGAAGTGAGTAATCTTGCTTACGCCACCTGGAAGTGACGCATTAGAGATAATAACTCTAATGTTTAAACTCTTTTAGTAAATCACAGTGAGTGTGAGCGCGAGTAAGCTTTTGATTTTCATCGGTTAAGCAAATCATCACCGCACTGACTATACTCTCGTATTCGAGCAGATGATTTACTAAAAAAGTTTAACATTATCAGGAGAGCATTATGGCTGTTACTAATGTCGCTGAACTTAACGCACTCGTAGAGCGTGTAAAAAAAGCCCAGCGTGAATATGCCAGTTTCACTCAAGAGCAAGTAGACAAAATCTTCCGCGCCGCCGCTCTGGCTGCTGCAGATGCTCGAATCCCACTCGCGAAAATGGCCGTTGCCGAATCCGGCATGGGTATCGTCGAAGATAAAGTGATCAAAAACCACTTTGCTTCTGAATATATCTATAACGCCTATAAAGATGAAAAAACCTGTGGTGTTCTGTCTGAAGACGACACTTTTGGTACCATCACTATCGCTGAACCAATCGGTATTATTTGCGGTATCGTTCCGACCACTAACCCGACTTCAACTGCTATCTTCAAATCGCTGATCAGCCTGAAGACCCGTAACGCCATTATCTTCTCCCCGCACCCGCGTGCAAAAGATGCAACCAACAAAGCGGCTGATATCGTTCTGCAGGCTGCTATCGCTGCCGGTGCTCCGAAAGATCTGATCGGCTGGATCGATCAACCTTCTGTTGAACTGTCTAACGCACTGATGCACCACCCAGACATCAACCTGATCCTCGCGACTGGTGGTCCGGGCATGGTTAAAGCCGCATACAGCTCCGGTAAACCAGCTATCGGTGTAGGCGCGGGTAACACGCCAGTTGTTATCGATGAAACTGCTGATATCAAACGTGCAGTTGCATCTGTGCTGATGTCCAAAACCTTCGACAACGGCGTAATATGTGCGTCTGAACAGTCTGTTGTTGTTGTTGACTCTGTTTATGACGCAGTACGTGAACGTTTCGCAACCCACGGCGGCTATCTGTTGCAGGGTAAAGAGCTGAAAGCTGTTCAGGATGTTATCCTGAAAAACGGTGCGCTGAACGCGGCTATCGTTGGTCAGCCAGCCTATAAAATTGCTGAACTGGCAGGCTTCTCTGTACCAGAAAACACCAAGATTCTGATCGGTGAAGTGACCGTTGTTGATGAAAGCGAACCGTTCGCACATGAAAAACTGTCCCCAACTCTGGCAATGTACCGCGCTAAAGATTTCGAAGACGCGGTAGAAAAAGCAGAGAAACTGGTAGCTATGGGCGGTATCGGTCATACCTCTTGCCTGTACACTGACCAGGATAACCAACCGGCTCGCGTTTCTTACTTCGGTCAGAAAATGAAAACGGCTCGTATCCTGATTAACACCCCGGCTTCTCAGGGTGGTATCGGTGACCTGTATAACTTCAAACTCGCACCTTCCCTGACTCTGGGTTGTGGTTCCTGGGGTGGTAACTCCATCTCTGAAAACGTTGGTCCGAAACACCTGATCAACAAGAAAACCGTTGCTAAGCGAGCTGAAAACATGTTGTGGCACAAACTTCCGAAATCTATCTACTTCCGCCGTGGCTCTCTGCCAATCGCGCTGGATGAAGTGATTACTGATGGCCACAAACGTGCGCTCATCGTGACTGACCGCTTCCTGTTCAACAATGGTTATGCTGATCAGATCACTTCCGTACTGAAAGCAGCAGGCGTTGAAACTGAAGTCTTCTTCGAAGTAGAAGCTGACCCGACCCTGAGCATCGTTCGTAAAGGTGCAGAACTGGCAAACTCCTTCAAACCAGACGTGATTATCGCGCTGGGTGGTGGTTCCCCGATGGACGCCGCGAAGATCATGTGGGTCATGTACGAACATCCGGAAACTCACTTCGAAGAACTGGCGCTGCGCTTTATGGATATCCGTAAACGTATCTACAAGTTCCCGAAAATGGGCGTGAAAGCGAAAATGATCGCTGTCACCACCACTTCTGGTACAGGTTCTGAAGTCACTCCGTTTGCGGTTGTAACTGACGACGCTACTGGTCAGAAATATCCGCTGGCAGACTATGCGCTGACCCCGGATATGGCGATTGTCGATGCCAACCTGGTTATGGACATGCCGAAGTCCCTGTGTGCTTTCGGTGGTCTGGACGCAGTAACTCACGCCATGGAAGCTTATGTTTCTGTACTGGCATCTGAGTTCTCTGATGGTCAGGCTCTGCAGGCGCTGAAACTGCTGAAAGAATATCTGCCAGCGTCCTACCACGAAGGATCTAAAAATCCGGTAGCGCGTGAACGTGTTCACAGTGCAGCAACTATCGCGGGTATCGCGTTTGCGAACGCCTTCCTGGGTGTATGTCACTCAATGGCGCACAAACTGGGTTCCCAGTTCCATATTCCGCACGGTCTGGCAAACGCCCTGCTGATTTGTAACGTTATTCGCTACAACGCGAATGACAACCCGACCAAGCAGACTGCATTCAGCCAGTATGACCGTCCGCAGGCTCGCCGTCGTTATGCTGAAATTGCTGACCACCTGGGTCTGAGCGCACCGGGCGACCGTACTGCTGCTAAGATCGAGAAACTGCTGGCATGGCTGGAAACGCTGAAAGCTGAACTGGGTATTCCGAAATCTATCCGTGAAGCTGGCGTTCAGGAAGCAGACTTCCTGGCGAATGTGGATAAACTGTCTGAAGATGCATTCGATGACCAGTGCACCGGTGCTAACCCGCGTTACCCACTGATCTCCGAGCTGAAACAGATTCTGCTGGATACCTACTACGGTCGTGATTATGTAGAAGGTGAAACTGCAGCGAAAAAAGAAGCCGCTCCGGCTAAAGCTGAGAAAAAAGCGAAGAAATCCGCTTAATCAGTAGCGCTGTCTGGCAACATAAACGGTCCCTTCTGGGGCCGTTTTTTTGTTTTACCCAAAGCAACTTTCCCATAAACCGACAGCATTTGCCTTCATCATATTTACGGCGATGTATAACGCCTACACACAGCGATATTGTACTTTACAGGTCACAAGTCAACGTCACTGTAAAGCGCTCTGTGAGGGGTATAGTAGCGTTAAAGAACTGTCGAGAAGGGTATATACACCGGATGAAGTGAGTAAAACGAACTGACAGGATAAAAGCGCCCTGCTCACCCTGTCAGTAAAGAAATTCTTATTAATCGTGGCGATGCCTTTCCTGAATAGCCGTTAATGAGCCGACTTCTAACGCCTCTTTATAGTGTTTACGGCATACAGAAACGTAGCGTTCATTACCACCAATAACCACCTGCTCACCTTCGTTATAAGGTCTGCCTGCTTGATCAAGACGCAGCACCATGCTTGCTTTGCGGCCACAAAAACAGATGGTTTTTAATTCAACCAGTTTGTCGGACCATGCCAGTAAGTATTGGCTGCCAATAAATAACTCACCTCGAAAATCGGTACGTAAACCATAACAAAGTACGGGTATATCGAGTTGATCGACAACCTCCGATAATTCATATACTTGTTGTCTGGTTAAAAACTGGCATTCATCAACCAGTACGCAATGAATTGCCTGCTGTTCATGTTCCGCACGAATCTCATCAAATAATGATGAATTTTGGTTAAATAATTTTGCAGGCGATGACAAACCTATACGCGAACTGACTTTCCCGGCACCAAAGCGATCGTCAATTTCTGCCGTATATACGACAGTGCGCATGCCGCGTTCCTGGTAATTGTATGAAGATTGCAACAATGCTGTAGACTTACCCGCATTCATTGCGGAATAGTAGAAATATAGCTGTGCCATCAGCCACAGGCCCTCAATGATATGAATTAAAGTTGGCTGGAGTTTATCATAATTCGTCAGTTTTTCAGCTCAACAGTATGCATAGAAGTAGTATATGCGTTCTCCCTTACGAAGCCTTGCATAATCCTTCTGAGCTATCATTACAACTGCCTCGCTTGTTATAAGCGGGTAAATGACTGCTGGTAACTATTCACAATCTTTAACCTGTTGTGCAAGTAATAGCCCTCTGTTGACCTCCTGGAGATAGTGCAATACTAAGTCCCTGCTCTTATTGCGACTGTTCTACTTTTCATCATTCGCTTAATAGGGAATTCTCGTAAACACGACTAATACAGAAGACTGAAAGGTCGTCAGCCTACGATAATCTCCCCATAAAATGTGACATGAATCAGGAAGTTTTAACCTCACGTGCTGCGAAATCATCGGCGCAAATAGGGCTATATGCCGCGTCTTTTCTGGCTAATTTTATGAAAAGATATTTATTGGCGGCACAAAATAAAGAACAATTTTGAATTCCTTACATTCCTGGCTATTGCACAACTGAATTTAAGGCTCTATTATTACCTCAACAAACCACCCCAATATAAGTTTGAGATTACTACAATGAGCGAAGCACTTAAAATTCTGAACAACATCCGTACTCTTCGTGCGCAGGCAAGAGAATGTACACTTGAAACGCTGGAAGAAATGCTGGAAAAATTAGAAGTTGTTGTTAACGAACGTCGCGAAGAAGAAAGCGCGGCTGCTGCTGAAGTTGAAGAGCGCACTCGTAAACTGCAGCAATATCGCGAAATGCTGATCGCTGACGGTATTGACCCGAACGAACTGCTGAATAGCCTTGCTGCCGTTAAATCTGGCACCAAAGCTAAACGTGCTCAGCGTCCGGCAAAATATAGCTACGTTGACGAAAACGGCGAAACTAAAACCTGGACTGGCCAGGGCCGTACTCCAGCTGTAATCAAAAAAGCAATGGATGAGCAAGGTAAATCCCTCGACGATTTCCTGATCAAGCAATAATCTTTTGTAGATTACACTTGCTTAAAATCCCGCCATCGGCGGGATTTTTTATTGTCCGGTTTAAGTCAATTTAATAAGAATAAGCTATAAAAAAACGGCGTCGATTGCTCAACGCCGTTTCGTGGATAACACCGATACAGAAGTTACTTCTTAATGCCCATCTCTTCTTCAAGCCAGGCTTTAAATTCCGTGCCAAGGGTGTTATGACGAATTCCGTATTCAACGAAGGCCTGCATGTAACCTAATTTATTACCGCAGTCATGGCTCTTCCCTTTCATATGATAGGCTTCCACCGTTTCTTTTTCGATCAGCATATCAATTGCGTCGGTGAGCTGAATTTCATCACCAGCACCCGGAGGTGTTTTCGCCAGCAACGGCCAAATATCCGCGCTAAGAACGTAACGACCCACAATAGCGAGATTAGACGGCGCAACATCCGCTTTTGGTTTTTCAACCACGCCAACCATCGGTACGCTTTCACCCGGCGCTAATTCAACGCCTTTGCAATCCACAACGCCATATGCGGTCACATCAGCAACCGGTTCAACCATGATCTGGCTATGACCCGTTTCATCAAAGCGGCGGATCATCTCTGCCAGGTTATCCTGTGACAAATCGGATTCATATTCATCCAGAATAACGTCAGGCAAAATAACAGCCACAGGTTCATCACCCACTACCGGGTGAGCACACAATACCGCGTGTCCTAGGCCTTTCGCCAGCCCCTGACGAACTTGCATAATAGTCACGTGCGGCGGACAAATAGACTGCACTTCATCAAGCAGTTGACGTTTTACACGTTTTTCCAGCATTGCTTCCAGTTCAAAACTGGTATCAAAGTGGTTTTCAATAGAGTTTTTAGATGAGTGAGTAACCAGCACAATTTCAGTAATGCCAGCCGCAATACATTCATTCACGACGTATTGAATTAATGGCTTATCGACAAGTGGCAGCATCTCTTTCGGGATGGCTTTCGTCGCCGGCAACATCCTGGTTCCTAATCCCGCAACGGGGATAACGGCTTTTTTGACTTTCGTATTAATGGCAGCCATTTAAATTCTCCTGGACTGTTCGTGTTTTGAACGTGTTCATATTTCTGTATCGCATCCCAGTATATCAGTACCCCGAAGGGGCTAAGTTCTGAAAAGGATGCGAGTTAGCATAATTAAGACAATTACTTATACGAATGGCGACGATAGTACCACCAGCCGACATTAGCTGGTAATGCAAATTTAGCCCGCGTTATCGTTTGCTCATTCTGCAGACAACATCAAGCGCAGCCGACCACCGGTTCCCCATATTTGGCATTGCCAGGCATCGCATCGCTGGCTCAATTGATTCAAATAAGCGTTACCTAAAGTGCCTAACGGAACACCATTACTGATTTGCACCTGGTGTTCGCCGGTATTTAACGTCGCATTCAGCCCCGCAGAAACCAGAATGAGATTTTTCAGTTCGCGATGATAATAGCCAACTAATAGCGGAAACTGCCCCGGCAGATTGGCCTGACGGAGTAAATGGTTTACCTGCTTCAATAACGCGCCCAACTCTGGCAACCGTTGATTTTGGTGTGCAAGCTGTTCCTGTAATAATCCGTTAAACAATGCGCGTAATAACAAGGCAGCAAGTACGCCATTATGTCCAGCTCGGGTGACATCAAGGCAATAAAATGCCAGATCGTTTTCCGAAAGTGCGGCAATATCAAGCACCAGGCCGGGTTTGTCCGCGGCAACCAATTGACGATAATTAACCCGGCAATGGGAAATCACCTGCTGAACCGGCGGTTGCAATTCCTGTAATAATTTCGCCGCTGCGGCAGGGTTATCAACCATTGCATCCCAGTCGCGAAAAAGCCTCTCCTCTTCCTCAACGCGGGAATTAAACATGCTGGGATAGAGACAGGCAAAAACCATCTCGCGCAAGCGATTCAGATCTTTAACTGGTTTCAGCAAAACATCTTCAACGCCCAGACGTAACGCTTTGGCAATATCTGCCATATTTTCAGTGGCAGATATCACGAGAACAGGTGTCTGGTCACCTCTGTTGCGTATATGTTCCAGCAATTTAAGCCCGTTCATTCGTGGCATCGCGATATCACATATCATCAGGTCTGGAGTGAAACCTCCCAGCAACTCAAGGGCATCCACCCCATCAGCCGCCAGTACCGTTGTCGCTCCCAATGAGGAAAACCACGAATCCAGAAGCGAGCGAAATACCTGCTCATCTTCAACAATGAGAATCTGTTTTCCGACCAATGGCTGCGTCATGTTCTCTCCCCTGACTGGCTTTACTCAATAGTGACATGCTATTGCCACCTGCGCCTGTCAGAATTAACTTAAGTGTAGATAAAAATTCTGGTCAAATGTTGGTGCGTACCAACGGCAAAAGTTCGTCCATTTTCTTTTCCACTGCCAGCTGCCCGGCCGCAATGGCAGCGTGCGCGCGATGGAAATCAAGCGTAGATATTTGCGGGCAAACAGGTTGAATCAGAATATCGGGCGGATCACCTGCCATGCGGTTCCTTTTAAGGCGGTTCTCCAGCACCTGGATAGAAGTGGTCATAATCTCTGTTGCCGTTGGCGCTGTCACCGCCCGACGTGTCGTTATGCTGCCCAACCTTTCTTTCAGACGCGCATGCCACGGCAGAGAATCACTATTCTCGCTATTTTCTTCACTGACATTAAAGGAGAGCAGATCTTGTTGCATCAAATGAGCATCGTGCTGCAGGTCGACCGCTATCACAATATCAGCACCCAATGCACGCGTGAGCGAAATAGGAATTGGGTTAACTACAGCGCCATCAACCAGCCAGTAGCCGTTATGCGCAACGGGTGCCATTAGTCCTGGAATACTGCATGATGCACGAATAGCAAGATGGAGATCGCCTTCAGTAAACCATAATTCGCGCCCAGTACTTAAATTGGTGGCAACAGCCGCGAAGCGACGGGAACAATTTTCGATCTCTGTTTCCGGCATTATTTCGCGATATTGATTGAAGACACGCTCGCCGCGCAGTAACCCACCGCGCTGCCAGGAGAGATCCATCAGGCGTAAAACATCCCAATAACTGAAAGAGGTCACCCAATCTTCCAGCGCAGATAGTCGATCGCATGCATAGGCAGCGCCCACCAGCGAACCAATTGAACATCCTGCAACGATATCAATTTCAATACCCACTTTTTTTAGCGCATTAATAACGCCAATATGCGACCAACCTCTCGCCGCGCCAGATCCCAGCGCCAGCCCTATTTTTATCTTTCTCATTATTCCCGCAAGATTCCCCTGGAATGCAATCGTAGCAACATCGCTACTGCTCGGTTAACATAGTGCTACTCAGGCGGTTAATACGCCGTTATTGTTTCCAGGGAGATTATTTGTGTCTCAGCTTTGTCCCTGTGGTAGTGCTGTCGAGTATAGCCTATGTTGCCACCCTTATGTGTCTGGTGAAAAGGTTGCACCTGATCCAGAACATCTCATGCGTTCGCGTTACTGCGCTTTTGTGATGCAAGACGCAGATTATTTAATAAAGACCTGGCATCCATCTTGTGGAGCGGCGGCGTTACGTGCCGAATTGATTGCCGGATTTGCGCATACTGAATGGTTGGGATTGACCGTATTTGAACATTGTTGGCAGGACGGCGACAATATCGGATTTGTCAGTTTTGTTGCTCGATTTACCGAAGGTGGCAAAACAGGTGCAATAATTGAACGTTCGCGATTTTTGAAAGAAAACGGTCAATGGTACTATATTGACGGTACACGTCCGCAGTTTGGCCGCAACGATCCCTGCCCTTGTGGTTCAGGTAAAAAATTTAAAAAGTGCTGCGGCTAATAATGGTTGACGGTACGGTTTAGCAAACACTCTCAACAAGGTTTTTCCAGCAATGCATTCACTCCAACGTAAAGTTCTGCGTACTATTTGTCCGGACCAAAAAGGTCTGATCGCACGTATTACCAATATTTGCTACAAGCACGAGTTAAATATCGTGCAGAACAATGAATTTGTTGATCACCGTACAGGGCGCTTTTTTATGCGCACGGAACTGGAAGGAATTTTTAATGATTCCACCCTGCTGGCGGATCTCGACAGCGCATTGCCAGAAGGCTCCGTACGTGAGCTGAATCCTGCCGGTCGTCGCCGGATAGTGATTCTGGTCACTAAAGAGGCGCATTGCCTTGGCGATTTGTTGATGAAAGCCAATTACGGCGGCCTGGATGTCGAAATCGCGGCAGTTATTGGTAACCACGATACTTTACGTTCTCTGGTTGAGCGTTTTGATATTCCGTTTGAGCTGGTAAGTCATGAAGGATTAAGCCGCAACGAGCACGATCAAAAGATGGCGGATGCCATTGATGCTTATCAGCCTGACTACGTGGTGCTGGCGAAGTATATGCGGGTATTAACGCCAGAATTTGTGGCACGCTTCCCGAATAAGATCATCAATATTCACCATTCATTCCTGCCAGCGTTTATCGGCGCACGTCCTTATCACCAGGCCTATGAACGTGGCGTGAAGATTATTGGCGCAACCGCTCACTATGTGAATGACAATCTGGACGAAGGTCCAATCATCATGCAGGACGTTATTCATGTCGATCATACCTACACAGCTGAAGATATGATGCGCGCAGGTCGTGACGTCGAGAAAAACGTCTTAAGTCGCGCACTCTACAAAGTACTGGCGCAGCGCGTCTTTGTTTACGGTAATCGGACGATTATTCTTTAATCGCCAGCAAAAATAACTGGTTACCTTTAATCCGTTACGGATGAAAATTACGCAACCAGTTCATTTTTCTCAACGTAACACTTTACAGCGGCGCGTCATTTGATATGATGCGCCCCGCTTCCCGATAAGGGAGCAGGCCAGTAAAAAGCATTACCCCGTGGTGGGGTTCCCGAGCGGCCAAAGGGAGCAGACTGTAAATCTGCCGTCATCGACTTCGAAGGTTCGAATCCTTCCCCCACCACCATCTCAAGCATTACCTCAAAATTTGAATTACCCCTGGTGGGGTTCCCGAGCGGCCAAAGGGAGCAGACTGTAAATCTGCCGTCATCGACTTCGAAGGTTCGAATCCTTCCCCCACCACCATCACTTTCAAAAGCCCGTAAACTCTCAAACGAATCCGCGGTTAAATATTCTGCCCATGCGGGGAAGGATGAGAAGCGTCGACCAAGGTTCGACTCGAGCGCCAGCGAGAGAGCGTTGCCGCAGGCAACGACCCGAAGGGCGAAGCGCGCAGCGCTGAGTAATCCTTCCCCCACCACCATCACTTTTCAAAAGTCCGTGAACTCTCAAACGAATCCGCAATTAAATATTCTGCCCATGCGGGGAAGGATGAGAAGCTTCGACCAAGGTGCGACTCGAGCGCCAGCGAGAGAGCGTTGCCGCAGGCAACGACCCGAAGGGCGAAGCGCGCAGCGCTGAGTAATCCTTCCCCCACCACCATTACTTCCTGAAATACTCAAAACCTGTTACTCCGAGCTAATTCTGCCCGATGGCACCGCGTTTACCGGACCTACAATATCCTCCCCTGTAGGTCGGATAAGCGAAGCGCATCCGACAACTCACCCCGTACCGTGCCCATAAAAAAACCCCGCCGAAGCGGGGTCTATGCAAACTAAAATTCGCTTAGTGACGAGCGCGCACCAGCTGATACTTACGTGTCAGATACTCCACCGGTACGCTCCAGATGTGTACCAGACGTGAGAACGGGAACAGCAAGAATAACGTCATCCCCAGGACCAGGTGCAGACGGAAGATAAACGCCACACCATCAAGGTGTTGAGAAGCGCCACCGTGGAAGGTCACTACCGACTGCGCCCAGCCAACCAGTTTCATCATCTCGCTACCGTCCATATGTTGGGCGGAGAACGGAATGGTCAACAGGCCCAGCGCGCACTGGATAACGAGCAGCGACAGGATCAGGATATCCGCTCCGGTAGTCGTTGCACGCACGCGTGGGCTGAACAGACGACGTTTCAGCAACAGCACGCCGCCAATCAGACACAGCACGCCGCTGGCACCACCAGCAAACATCGCCATTTTTTGTTTCACTTCAATCGGCAGCCAGGCTTCATACATCCAGTGCGGCGTCAACATACCGAAAAAGTGGCCGACAAAAATCCCCAGAATACCGATATGGAACAGGTTCGACGCCAGGTTCATCCCTTTGCGATCCAGCATCTGGCTGGACGCCGCGCGCCAGGTGTACTGCCCGTAGTCATAACGCAGCCAGCTACCAATCAGGAAGACCGCCCCGGCTATGTACGGGTAGATATCAAAGAAGAACATATTCAGGAATTGCATTAGTGCTGTCCTCCGGTGGTGATATTCAGATATTGCGGTGCGACGGCACCGGCAAAGCGACGTTGATGGGCAGTGATGGCTGAATCACCGCAGCCTTTGTCAGCAAAGAATTTAACCTGCTCTTCTTCCCAGACAGCATCCAGCGCCTGCGGCGTATCGTCGCGCGCTTCGTCGGCAATTTTTTCCGCCACTTTGTTACTGTCGATAGCGGTATTGGCCAGTTTCAGCAGCAGATCAAACAGCACGGCATAACGGCTTTCACGCTGTTGCAGACGCGCGCTCAGCAATGCCAGAATCGGCGCAATATCTTTCAAACCCTCCACGGCTTCGCTTTGCGGAAGCTGCGCCAGATACTCCAGATACAGCGGCAGGTGGTCCGGCAATTCGCGGCTGTTTAACTGCAAACCGTGCTGCTCGTACTGTGCCAGCAGGTCCACCATCGCCTGACCGCGGTCGCGGGATTCACCGTGCACATGTTCAAACAGCAACAGTGACGTGGCACGACCACGGTCGAACAGTTCGCTGTACTGGGCCTGAGCATCAAGCGGATCCATCGCCGTTAAATCGCGCAGGAAAATGCCCAGCGCATGGGCATCCTCTTTTGGCAGATTTTTCGACGCGGCAATCGCCTCAAACATCTCTTGTTGATGCTGCCATAAGGCAGCATCCGGATATTCAAGGAGACGCGATACAATCACGAGTTCGATCATGGATGCGGCTCCGTTTTGCTGGTCACATCGATGGCATCGATACGACGGCTGTTGAACAGATTGAATTTGGTATCTGAACCGTGGCAGCCATCACCAAAGGTAAAGCCGCAGCCATTTTTCTCCGGGAAGGCTTCCCGTGCCAGTTCACGATGACTACTCGGCACCACAAAGCGATCTTCGTAGTTAGCAATCGCCAGATAACGGTACATCTCCTGTGCCTGGGCTTCGGTCAGACCGACCTCTTCCAGCGCACGGGTATCAACTTTACCGTCAACGGTTTCAGCACGTTTGTAATGACGCATCGCCAGCATACGTTTCAGCGCGCGCAGTACCGGTTTGGTATCACCGGCGGTCAGCAGATTCGCCAGATACTGTACCGGAATACGCAGGCTTTCGACGTCTGGCAGAATGCCGTTGCTACCCAGCTCACCCGCGTCTGCTGCAGACTGAATCGGAGACAGAGGCGGCACGTACCAGACCATCGGCAGTGTGCGATATTCCGGATGCAGCGGCAGCGCCAGTTTCCATTCCATCGCCATTTTATAAACCGGCGACTGCTGTGCGGCTTCAATAACGCTCAGCGGAATACCGTCTTTAATTGCCTGCTCGATGACTTTCGGATCGTTCGGATCGAGGAACACCTCCAGCTGACGCTGGTAGAGATCTTTCTCGTTCTCGGTGCTGGCTGCACGTTCAATGGCGTCCGCATCGTACAACAGCACGCCGAGATAACGGATACGACCGACACAGGTTTCAGAGCACACCGTCGGCTGACCGGCTTCAATACGCGGATAGCAGAAGATGCACTTCTCAGACTTACCGCTCTTCCAGTTGAAGTAGATTTTTTTGTATGGGCATCCGGTGATGCACATACGCCAGCCACGGCATTTATCCTGGTCGATCAGGACGATGCCATCTTCTTCACGCTTGTAAATCGCACCGCTCGGGCAGGTCGCCACACATGCCGGGTTCAGGCAGTGTTCGCACAGGCGCGGCAAATACATCATGAAGGTGTTTTCGAACTGGCTATACATCGCCTTCTGGATGTTGTCGAAGTTCTTGTCTTTCGCCAGCTTGTCGAACTCACCGCCCAGGTCATCTTCCCAGTTCGGCCCTTTTTCGATTTTCGCCATCCGTTCGCCGGTAATCAGTGAACGCGGACGGGCAATCGGCTGCGACTTGCTGCCTTCCGGCGCGGTATGCAGGTTCTGATAGTCAAAATCGAACGGCTCGTAATAATCGTCGATCCCCGGCAGATGCGGGTTAGCGAAGATTTTACCCAGCAGCATGGCACGGTTACCCATGCGCGGCTGCAGTTTGCCGTTTATTTTACGGATCCAGCCGCCTTTGTATTTTTCCTGGTTTTCCCAGTCAGTCGGGAAGCCCTGGCCCGGCTTGGTTTCCACGTTGTTGAACCACGCGTATTCCACGCCTTCACGGCTGGTCCAGACGTTTTTACAGGTAACTGAACAGGTGTGGCAGCCGATGCACTTATCGAGATTCAGCACCATGCCGACTTGTGAACGAATTTTCATTTTACGCTCTCCTGTACCTGGTCATTGCCTTCGCCATCTAACCAGTCAATGTTCTTCATCTTACGCACCACAACAAACTCATCGCGGTTAGAACCTACGGTGCCGTAGTAGTTAAAGCCGTATGCCAGATGGGCATAGCCGCCGATCATATGCGTCGGTTTCGGCGTGATACGGGTGACCGAGTTATGGATACCACCACGCTGTTGGGTAATTTCCGAACCCGGCAGGTTAACGATACGTTCCTGCGCGTGGTACATCATGGTCATCCCTGCCGGAACACGCTGGCTGACAACCGCACGGGCAGTCAGTGCACCGTTGCTGTTGAAGACTTCAATCCAGTCGTTATCGGCGATACCCAGCTCTTTAGCATCGGCTTCACTCAACCAGACCACCGGACCACCGCGACCTAAAGTCAGCATCAGCAGGTTGTCGCTGTAGGTGGAGTGGATACCCCACTTCTGGTGCGGCGTCAGGAAGTTGAGCGCTTTTTCCGGGTTGCCATTGGATTTCTGGCCCATCACTTCTTTCACCGAACGGGTGTCGATCGGCGGACGATAAACCAGCAGGCTTTCACCGAAATCACGCATCCACTGATGATCCTGATACAGCTGTTGACGGCCAGAGAGCGTACGCCACGGGATCAGCTCGTGAACGTTGGTATAACCGGCGTTGTATGAAACGTGTTCATCTTCAAGGCCAGACCAGGTCGGGCTGGAGATGATTTTGCGCGGCTGTGCCTGAATATCGCGGAAGCGAATCTTCTCATCTTCTTTATTCAGCGCCAGATGCGTATGGTCACGACCGGTAAACTCGCTCAGGGCAGCCCAGGCTTTCACGGCTACCTGACCGTTGGTTTCTGGTGCCAGTGTCAGGATCATCTCTGCCGCATCAATTGCGGTGTTCAGCATCGGCTGGCCTTTCGCCGGACCTTCCGCTTTGGTGTAGTTGAGCTTACGCAGCAGATCCATCTCGCTCTGGGTGTTCCAGGCAATCCCTTTACCGCCGTTACCGATTTTCTCCATCAGCGGGCCGATAGAGGTAAAGCGTTCGTAAGTTGCCGGATAATCGCGCTCTACGACCATAATGTGCGGTGCAGTTTTACCTGGGATCAGGTCGCATTCGCCTTTTTTCCAGTCTTTCACATCCAGCGGCTGCGCCAGTTCAGCGGCAGAGTCGTGCTGGATAGGCAGCGTGACGATGTCAGTTTCTTTACCCAGATGACCAACGCACACTTCGGAGAATTTCTTCGCGATGGCTTTGTAGATTTCCCAGTCGCTTTTCGCTTCCCAGGCCGGATCGACCGCCGCAGACAGCGGGTGAATAAACGGATGCATATCCGAAGTATTCATGTCGTCTTTTTCGTACCAGGTCGCCGTCGGCAAAATGATGTCGGAATAGAGACAGGTGCTCGACAGACGGAAGTCCAGCGTCACCACCAGATCCAGCTTGCCTTCCAGACCGTTGTCCTGCCAGTCCACTTCTTCCGGCTTCACGCCGCCTTGCTGCCCCAGGTCTTTGCCCTGGATACCGTGCTCCGTCCCCAGCAGGTACTTGAGCATAAACTCATGACCTTTACCGGAAGAACCAAGCAGGTTAGAACGCCAGATGAACAGGTTACGCGGGTGGTTTTTACCGTTTTCCGGCTGTTCTGCCGCAAAACGGATAGAACCCTCTTTCAGGGATTTCACGGTGTAATCCACCGGATTCATGCCCGCTTTTTCCGCTTCGCGAGCGATAGTTAGCGGGTTAGTGCCTAACTGCGGCGCAGACGGCAGCCAGCCCATACGTTCTGCACGGACGTTAAAGTCGATCAGATGTCCGGTATAACGGGATTTATCCGCCATCGGCGACAACAACTCTTCTGCGGTCACGGTTTCATAACGCCACTGGCTGGAGTGGTTATAGAAATAAGAGGTGCTGTTCATGTGACGCGCCGGACGCTGCCAGTCAAGAGCAAACGCCAGCGGCTGCCAGCCGGTTTGCGGACGCAGTTTTTCCTGACCTACATAGTGCGCCCAGCCACCACCGCTCTGACCTACACAGCCGCAGAAAATCAGCATGTTGATCAGACCACGATAGTTCATATCGAGGTGATACCAGTGGTTCAGCCCCGCACCGACGATAATCATCGAACGACCGTGGGTTTTATCAGCGTTATCGGCAAATTCACGGGCGATGCGAATAATCTGGCTGCGAGAAACGCCGGTAATCTGCTCGGCCCAGGCAGGGGTGTAAGCTTTCACATCGTCATAGCTGGTTGCACAATTAACGTCGTTCAGGCCACGTTCCAGACCGTAGTTTGCCAGCGTCAGATCATAAACGGTGGTCACCAGGGCGGTGCTGCCATCAGCCAGTTGCAGGCGTTTCACCGGCAGTTTGTGCAGCAGCACGTTTTCCAGTTCCACTTTGTTGAAGTGTTCAGTACCGTCGCCACCAAAGTACGGGAAGCCAACCTCAGCGATCTCATCCTGGCTACCCAGCAGGCTTAGTTGCAGCTCGGTTTCTTCGCCAGTTTTGCCGTCGCGCTGTTCAAGATTCCATTTGCCCTTCTCGCCCCAGCGGAAGCCGATAGAACCGTTCGGCGCAACCATTTCGCCATTGGTATTAAAGGCGACAGTTTTCCATTCCGGATTGTTTTCCTGGCCCAGCGCATCCACCAGATCAGCAGCGCGCAGCATACGACCCGCAGCGTAGTAACCGTCGCGTTCTTCCAGCATCACCAGCATCGGCATGTCGGTGTAGCGACGCACATAGTCGGTGAAATACTGGCTTGGGTTGTCGAGGTGGAATTCACGCAGCATTACGTGGCCCATCGCCAGCGCCATTGCCGCATCGGTGCCCTGTTTCGGTGCCAGCCATAGATCGCACAGTTTGGCGATTTCAGCGTAGTCTGGCGTGACGGCAACAGTTTTGGTGCCTTTGTAACGCACTTCAGTAAAGAAGTGAGCATCCGGGGTACGCGTCTGCGGCACGTTTGAACCCCAGGCGATGATGTAGCTGGAGTTGTACCAGTCAGCAGATTCCGGTACGTCAGTCTGCTCGCCCCAGGTTTGCGGAGACGCAGGAGGCAGGTCGCAGTACCAGTCGTAGAAGCTTAAGCAAGTACCGCCAAGCAGCGAGAGATAACGCGCGCCGGAAGCGTAAGAAACCATCGACATTGCCGGAATTGGCGAGAAGCCAGCGACGCGGTCTGGGCCGTAGTTTTTGATGGTGTAAACGTTAGAGGCGGCGATCAGTTCATTCACTTCCTGCCAGGAAGAACGAACAAAACCACCGCGTCCACGCGCCTGCTTAAAGCTTTTCGCTTTATCGGCGTCTTCAATGATAGAAGCCCATGCCTCAACCGGATCGCTATGCAGCGCCTTCGCTTCACGCCACATTTTCATCAGGCGTTTGCGCATCATTGGGTATTTCAGGCGGTTGGCGCTGTAAAGATACCAGGAGTAGCTGGCACCGCGCGGGCAGCCGCGAGGTTCATGGTTTGGCAGGTCCGGGCGAGTACGCGGATAGTCAGTCTGCTGGGTTTCCCAGGTCACCAGACCGTTTTTGACGTAGATTTTCCAGCTGCAGGAGCCGGTGCAGTTTACCCCGTGGGTAGAGCGGACGATTTTGTCATGCTGCCAACGCTGGCGATATCCATCCTCCCAGTCACGGTTGGTATTGAGAAGCTGGCCATGCCCATCGGCAAAGGTTTCACCCTTCTGTTTGAAGTAGCGAAACCGGTCCAGGAATTTACTCATCGGTTTTCTCCTGTGGGAGCCTGTCGGCCCTCTGATAAATCGACATTGCTAATGTTTAAGGGCAAGGTAACGCTCTGAAACAGCGTGAGAATTGATAACGATCAAGAGTGATGGGGATGAAAAATAAAGTAAATTCCTAAGATACCCCTTTAGGATAATCAACAGCCACCACATAACAGACTGTAAATTAAGACGTTTTATACCTGTAGTTATTTAAACTATTAAGATTTTTATGCAGATGGGTATTAAGGAGTATTCCCCATGGGTAACATATTAATGGCTCTTAATGAAATCCGGCGAAATAAGCCACTCACACATAAGTATGTTGTAACTAAACGACAGATAAAAAAAAGCGCGACATCATGCCGCGCAAAGGATAATCAAATATTAAGATTTATTTTTTAGAATGCCGACCATATACCGCCCAGGTAATCACTACGCAGGCGATATAGAAAATCAAAAATACTTTCATTGCGCCGACTGGCGAACCCGTTAATGCCAGCGAGCTACCGAACGCTTTCGGGATAAAGAAGCCACCAATCGCGCCAATCGCAGAGATGAAACCCAGCGCCGCCGCCGTGTCGGTTGCCGCTTCACGCATCGCACGTTCGTCAGAACCCCCTTCTGCTTTCACGCGATCCATTGTCAGTTTACGGAAGATCACGGAAATCATCTGGAAAGTGGAACCACTACCCAGCCCAGCTGTCAGGAACAGCGCCAGGAAGACTGCGAAGAACGCCATGAAGCTTCCGCCCTGTCCGTCAGTCGGTAAGGTCAGGAACAGCAGGCCGCTGAAAATCGCCATCAGGATAAAGTTCACCAGTGTGACACGAGTTCCGCCCAGACGGTCAGATAATGCACCACCTGCAGAACGCGCCAGCGCACCAATAAACGGCCCGAAGAAAGCGTATTGCAGAATCTGAACATCCGGGAACTGCGTTTTTGACAGCATCGCAAAGCCCGCGGAGAAGCCGATGAAGGAGCCGAAGGTTGCCAGATACAGCAGGCTCATAATCCACAGATGACCCCGTTTGAGTACCGGCAACTGCTCCTTGATGGAGGCTTTCGAGGTAGCAAGATCGTTCATGCCAAACCACGCCGCAATGGTGAAGATGGCAAGGAACGGCACCCATACCCAGGACGCATTCGCCAGATACAGCTCAGTCCCATCCGGCTGTTTGACACCCTGGCTACCAAATACTGCGAAAATCGACAGTGATACCACCAGCGGAGCAACCAACTGCATGACGCTGACGCCCATGTTGCCCAGACCACCATTCAGACCCAGCGCGCCACCCTGCTTCTGTTTCGGAAAGAAGAAGCTGATGTTTGCCATACTGGATGCGAAGTTCGCGCCAGCAAAGCCGCACAGCAGAGAGATGATGATGAAGACGCTATAAGGCGTGGAGGTATCCTGCACGGCAAAACCCAGCCAGACGCAAGGAATAATCAGAATACCGGTGCTGAACGCCGTCCAGCGACGACCACCGAAGATAGGAACCATAAAGGAGTATGGGACACGTAATAACGCGCCAGAAACCGAAGGCAGCGCAGTCAACATAAATAGCTGATCGGTCGTAAAATTAAAACCGACTTTCGGTAAGTTCACCGCAACAGCGCTGAACAACATCCATACGCAAAACGCCAGCAGCAGACAGGGAACGGAAATCCACAGGTTGCGGCTGGCAATACGTTGACCGCGTTGTTGCCAGAACGCAGGATCTTCCGGTCGCCAATCTGTAATGACAGCTCCAGTAGCCCTTTCGGGGGCGGATGAGTGACTCATAGACACCTCTGATACTCGTTTCGATGTCTGCCACCTTAGTGTCTGTAGCTAAAGGCAATTTGATGTAAATCAAACGATAAGATAACTTTATCTATCATTGATATTTATCATTACCCATAGTGAGTACAGTGATTTCATAAAAATTATTAGATTTTTCACGGTGCTGTAAAATCCCTACCCTTACCGATGTAAAGCGACTAACCACACGGCAAATAAGGAGTAACTCTTTCCGGGTATGGGTATACTTCAGCCAATAGCCGAGAATACTGCCATTCCAGAATGTATCGTCACATTCATTAAGGTTATTGCTCATTTAAAGCCTGAAGGAAGAGGTTTGCATGCTTAAACGTTGTCTCTCTCCGCTCACCCTGGTTAATCAGGTTGCGCTTATTGTGTTGCTTTCTACTGCTATTGGACTGGCAGGGATGGCGGTTTCTGGCTGGCTGGTGCAAGGCGTTCAGGGTAGCGCCCATGCGATCAACAAAGCGGGATCGCTGCGCATGCAAAGTTACCGTCTGTTGGCAGCAGTGCCATTAAGCGAGAAAGACAAGCCCTTAATTAAAGAAATGGAACAAACGGCATTTAGCGCCGAGTTGACTCGAGCAGCGGAACGAGACGGACAACTGGCGCAATTACAGGGTTTACAAGATTACTGGCGTAATGAACTGATCCCTGCGCTGATGCGTGCACAAAACCGCGAAACGGTGTCAGCGGATGTCAGCCAGTTTGTTGCCGGGCTTGATCAGCTGGTATCTGGTTTTGACCGCACCACGGAAATGCGCATTGAAACAGTGGTGCTGGTCCATCGGGTAATGGCGGTATTTATGGCACTTTTACTGGTGTTCACTATTATCTGGTTGCGGGCGCGATTGCTACAACCGTGGCGGCAACTGCTGGCAATGGCGAGTGCCGTCAGTCATCGCGATTTTACCCAACGCGCAAACATCAGCGGGCGCAACGAAATGGCGATGCTTGGAACTGCGTTGAACAATATGTCTGCAGAATTGGCCGAAAGTTATGCCGTACTTGAGCAGCGGGTTCAGGAGAAAACCGCCGGGCTGGAGCATAAAAATCAGATCCTCTCTTTTTTATGGCAGGCCAACCGCCGATTGCATTCCCGCGCCCCGCTGTGTGAACGCCTGTCACCTGTACTCAACGGTTTACAGAATTTGACCCTGCTACGTGATATCGAACTGCGGGTGTATGACACTGATGATGAAGAGAATCATCAGGAGTTTACCTGCCAGCCAGATATGACTTGTGATGATAAAGGCTGCCAGCTCTGCCCACGCGGCGTATTACCCGTTGGCGATCGCGGCACAACCCTGAAGTGGCGGCTGGCTGACTCTCATACGCAGTACGGTATTTTGCTGGCGACTCTGCCGCAGGGGCGTCATCTTAGCCATGATCAACAACAACTGGTGGATACCCTGGTTGAACAACTCACCGCCACGCTGGCGCTGGATCGCCATCAGGAACGTCAGCAACAGTTGATCGTGATGGAAGAGCGTGCCACCATTGCGCGCGAACTGCATGATTCTATTGCCCAATCTCTCTCTTGCATGAAGATGCAGGTGAGTTGTTTACAGATGCAGGGCGATGCGCTGCCAGAAAGCAGCCGCGAACTGTTAAGTCAGATCCGTAACGAACTGAATGCATCCTGGGCGCAGTTGCGTGAATTGCTCACCACATTCCGTTTGCAGCTCACCGAGCCTGGATTACGTCCGGCGCTGGAGGCGAGTTGCGAAGAGTACAGCGCCAAATTTGGCTTCCCGGTGAAGCTGGATTATCAATTGCCGCCTCGTCTGGTGCCTTCGCATCAGGCAATCCACTTGTTGCAAATTGCCCGTGAGGCATTAAGTAACGCCCTCAAACATTCGCAAGCGAGTGAGGTCTTGGTGACGGTGGCGCAAAACGATAATCAGGTCAAACTGACCGTCCAGGATAACGGCTGCGGCGTGCCTGAAAATGCCATCCGCAGCAATCACTACGGCATGATAATAATGCGCGACCGTGCGCAAAGTTTACGAGGCGATTGCCGCGTCCGCCGTCGTGAATCAGGTGGCACCGAAGTGGTTGTCACCTTTATTCCCGAAAAAACTTTCACAGACGTCCAAGGAGATACCCATGAGTAATCAGGAACCGGCTACTATCCTGCTGATCGACGATCACCCGATGCTGCGAACTGGCGTAAAACAGCTTATCAGTATGGCACCAGATATCACCGTGGTTGGCGAAGCGAGTAATGGCGAACAGGGTATTGAACTGGCGGAGTCTCTTGATCCCGATCTGATCCTGTTAGATCTCAATATGCCCGGCATGAACGGTCTGGAAACGCTGGATAAACTGCGCGAAAAGTCCCTCTCCGGGCGCATTGTGGTATTCAGCGTCTCTAACCATGAAGAAGATGTGGTCACCGCACTGAAACGCGGCGCGGATGGCTATCTGTTAAAAGATATGGAACCGGAAGATCTGCTGAAAGCATTGCATCAGGCTGCTGCTGGCGAAATGGTATTAAGCGAAGCATTAACGCCGGTTCTGGCCGCCAGCTTGCGCGCTAACCGTGCCACTACTGAACGCGATGTTAACCAGTTAACCCCACGCGAGCGCGATATTCTCAAGCTGATTGCCCAGGGTTTGCCGAACAAGATGATTGCCCGCCGCCTGGACATCACCGAAAGCACAGTAAAAGTGCACGTCAAGCACATGCTGAAGAAAATGAAGCTCAAGTCTCGCGTGGAAGCAGCGGTATGGGTGCATCAGGAGCGCATTTTCTGATTACGGTTCCCAGCGCAGTTCGTCGTTTGACAATGCGTCGAACGGTTCGACAAGCGTTAGCGTGATCTCATTGGAGGAGACACGCTGCCCCTGGTTATCTTCCACCACCACCGACAATCGCCAGTGATTGCTCGCCCTTTCCCCGTTCTGCCAGTCAGGCATGATCAGCGTCCAGCCCTCCGCGCTGTTGGCTTGTGCGCCTGGCGTTAAACTTAATATCTGCGTATCGCCCTGCCAAATCAGTTGCCGAATACCGTAACGACTGCGGATTTGTAATTTGAGTGGCACTGTTTCGCCAGGTTTTAGATCCCACGGCGGTGTCGCCAGAAACACCGTTAACGTTTTTCGCTGTCGGTACTCAAGAGTCGGTAGATTATTTCGCTGCGGATTGTCATAGCGACTACCACGTAATGACTGACTTTCGGCAACCTCGCCCGCAGAAAGTTGTTTTTTGAGCGGTACACCAAAGCGGTAGTTAAGATTCAGCCCGAGGTTATTTTGATTTTCGCCACTTTCACCCTGTTTATGCTGGGCCGTCACAGTGACTAATGGCACAGGGGTGTAATTTAATCCCAGACTCAACGCGACGGGATTGTGATAACCCGTACCAGAGTTAAACAAATCAACACGATCACCAAAATACTGTTCTACGCTGACACTGGTATTGAGGTGTTGATAGAACGGCATGCGCATCCGGGCTGTCAGGTCGTACCCGCGCGCCATCCGTTGTTCCTGCGTGGCTGTCTGTTCATGCCATGCAGCAAACGGCTGATAAAAGTTTGCCGATAGTCGCAAATATTCGCCCCACGCTTCGGCACCAAAGCCCGCTCGCTGAAGATTTTCGTCCAGCAAGTTGTCATAAAAAGTGTTATAACCCACCAGCCAGTTGCCGCGCGCCCAGCGTTGTCCAACGCCCACATTGCTCACCAACCCATCATCCTGCTGAGTAAGACCAAGCTGGCTCCAGGTGAGATAACGATCATTATCTTGTAACGGCACAAACCAGCTTCCACGACTGCCGGTGAAATGTCCTTCGTTATCCACTTTGACGTCAACACTGGCATTTCCCCACGGTGATAGCCAGGACTCTACGTGCTGATTAACCTGTTGACTAAGCGCGTCGCGGACTTTTCCCAATGCGAAAGCTTTTGCCTGCTCGCCAGTATCCAGCCCGTTATCATTCATACTGGTTTCGCCGAAATCTTTCACAATTTCAGCAAAGTGTTTTTCCCCATCATGATTTTCAGGTGCCATGCCTAAATCCGGCAGACCATCATTGTTATTATCAAAGGGATTTGCCGCTTTTTGCTCGAAGGTAGATTGTGCGTTAGCGGTACCGCCTGCCGCCAGCAAGAGTAAATAAAACGGAATAATGCGAGGAACGAAACGGCTCAAAACGTCGGTAACTTCCGGTAAAAAATGAAAAACCATAGCCCTAAAGAATAACGATTACTGGTAACTTTTGTCGTATTTTCTCGCGCTTTCAGGAAAATCCTTAAAAATGTGACCGATTGGTCAGACGCTGCAGAAGCAGTAAGATAGAAGATGAGTGTCTAATTCCCTGAATACAGGAGTAAATAATGCAAAAAATCGTGATCGTTGCCAATGGCGCACCTTACGGGAGCGAATCCTTGTTTAACAGCTTGCGGCTGGCCATTGCGTTACGAGAGCAGGAGAGCAATCTGGATCTGCGCCTGTTCCTGATGTCTGATGCGGTCACAGCCGGGTTGCGCGGGCAAAAACCAGGGGAAGGCTACAACATTCAGCAAATGCTGGAGATCCTTACCGCTCAGAATGTACCGGTGAAATTGTGCAAAACCTGTACCGACGGGCGCGGGATTAGCACACTTCCTCTGATTGATGGGGTGGAAATCGGTACGCTTGTGGAACTGGCGCAATGGACGCTGTCAGCCGATAAAGTGCTCACATTTTAATGTTTGAGGGGGCGTCCGACGCCCCACTATGAGGGAAGTTTACTCAGGCGAATCCTGGCCGTAACACACCATCCGGATAATTCTCCGCCAGCAGTTTTTTTACCGATACCAGCAAATCATTCAGCCCATCGTCCTGCATTCCCAGTTTGATAAGCTCCTGTTCCAGTGAAAACAGGTATTGTGCATTGGTTCCCAGCGGACCGCTCGCCGCCGCAATCAACGGCGCTATGACCTGAGCGCGAGTGTCAGATTCATATTCTGGATGTCGCGGGTCCATAATAAACACAATGGCGTTTACTGTGCGTCCATCATCAAGATCAAGCTGACACCAGGTTGGCAGATAACAACCGGTAATCATCTCACGCTTCCACAGCAGGGTTAGTTCCTGCTCCAGCGTCTCTTCTGGCAGTCGATAGGCGACGCCTGTGGTGCGTCCGCCCTCTTTCAGTGCAAGCATCCGTCCCGGCTGGTGCGCAGTCCCGCGCCCGGCGGTCAGGCGCAGGCAAAACGCGCGATGCCATCCAACCAGTGTACCGGTGCACGACTCGGTAAACTCCAGTGCCGGATTCCACATCAACGATCCATAACCGAAGATCCACACCGGTCCCTCATCAGGTCGACAAGCCAGCGTCGCCGCCAGCGAAGCCGCCCGTTGTTCTGCTGACCATAAGAGTGATTCTTCAATGGCACCAAATGCCGTTTTACAATCGGCATTCATCAAGAAATCACGCGTTATCACCTTACACCTCCGCCACTGCATACTTCCCTGCGACAACTATTTGGTGTCTTCCGGACATTTTTACTGCTCATTTGGAAACCACTAACGGGACAATATGCAATCCACGGACCACTTGCAAGGCAACACCGCACGAATAGCTTTAACTAAGCTGCCGGTTTTACGACTTTTTATGCCATTTATCATCATCCCCTTTGGCATATTCATGCTTCACAGCAGCCCAGGCCACTTTATGCGCGGTTTCTTCGCGACTGGCGTCATCACGCCGATCTTCTTTATCTTTATATTGATCCCATGCGCTGTTGAACGCTTCTTTATAGATATCCTGGGCATGAGACGGTAGAACGTGCTTTACGCTTTCCGGCAGATCGCTTTTCGTTTTATACGGCATCGTTGACTCCTTTTACAAAGTTGAACATTAAGTGTGGTCAACAATATCCACTCTTGCCAAAACATAAGAATTTTCATGTCAGACTCTTCTTAAGAAACGCTAAAACAAACATTGTCTAAACGCATTGCTTATTTTTATGGCCAGATGAGTAAAAAATCGACAGCGGGGTAAAAATTCGTAAAATGTTACCGATATCCAGACACTTTCTGTTATTTTTCCTACCTATTTTTTACATTTTCGATAAATTCATCTGCAAAGGGATAACCATAATGTCAAATGCTCAAGAGGCGGTAAAAACCCGCCACAAGGAGACTTCGCTTATTTTCCCGGTTCTGGCGCTGGTAGTGCTGTTCCTGTGGGGAAGCAGCCAGACACTACCAGTGGTCATTGCCATCAATCTTCTTGCTCTTATTGGTATTTTAAGTAGCGCCTTTAGTGTTGTCCGTCATGCGGACGTATTAGCCCATCGCCTGGGAGAACCTTACGGTTCGCTTATTCTTAGCCTTTCAGTGGTTATTCTTGAAGTCAGTTTGATTTCAGCTTTAATGGCAACCGGCGACGCCGCGCCAACGCTAATGCGTGATACGCTCTATTCAATCATTATGATTGTTACCGGTGGGCTGGTTGGCTTTTCATTATTGTTGGGCGGACGCAAGTTTGCCACCCAATATATGAATCTGTTTGGTATCAAGCAGTATTTAATTGCGCTGTTCCCCCTGGCGATAATCGTACTGGTATTTCCAATGGCTCTGCCTGCGGCGAATTTTTCAACCGGTCAGGCGTTACTGGTAGCATTAATTTCTGCGGCAATGTATGGCGTATTTTTGCTGATCCAGACCAAAACGCATCAAAGTTTATTTGTCTACGAGCACGAAGATGACAGTGATGATGACGACCCGCACCACGGTAAACCGTCTGCCCATAGCAGCCTGTGGCATGCTATCTGGTTGATTGTCCATCTGATTGCCGTTATTGCGGTGACCAAAATGAACGCCAGCCCGCTGGAGACATTGCTCGACAGCATGAATGCCCCTGTCGCCTTTACTGGCTTCCTGGTGGCTCTGTTGATTCTGTCGCCGGAAGGTTTAGGTGCGTTAAAAGCAGTGTTGAACAACCAGGTCCAGCGCGCGATGAATCTGTTCTTTGGTTCAGTGTTAGCAACCATTTCGCTTACCGTACCTGTCGTCACGCTAATTGCCTTTATGACGGGTAACGAATTGCAGTTTGCACTTGGTGCGCCAGAAATGGTGGTGATGGTGGCCTCTTTAGTGCTGTGCCATATCTCCTTCTCCACCGGACGTACTAACGTGCTCAATGGCGCAGCGCATCTCGCACTGTTTGCCGCCTATTTGATGACGATATTTGCCTGACAGTTATATCTCCTCCGATGACAGAAATCGGGGGAGATAATATAAATTCCTGCTTATTGTATTTCTTCATACTACCTGAACAGGTTGTTAATCAGAATTGCGAGCCTGTACCAGAACCTGCACGAAACCACTGCAACAGCTGTTGAAAAGCCGGAATGTACTCTTTATTGCAAACATTTCAGGGATGAAGTGAAGATGAATTGAGACGTAGTATCCACACCAAGCCGGCGTTATCCGGTGAGGCGCAATGTTGCGGGGGCTTTATCCCTGGTGGCATTGGTTGCTGGAAAGAGAAAACCCCCGCACGTTGAGAGGTAAAACCTGACAACAGAACGGGGGCTAATCTTGAACCATCAACAATTCAAGAATAGCCGCAAAATGTTGTCATTACAACAAGGCGGCTATATGACGCTCGCGCAGTTTGCCATGATTTTCTGGCACGACCTGGCAGCACCGATCCTGGCGGGAATTATTACCGCAGCGATTGTCAGCTGGTGGCGTAACCGGAAGTAAGGTGAAAACGGGCGTCAGGCTGCCGTGATGGCAATATGCGCCCGAAACCGGCCGCAGGGGTAACAGTCTGCGGCCTTTTTTGTCTTTATCTCTTCCACAAGTAAATATTGGCAACCCGAGCTGGAAGCATCATCCAGAGCACTCATGAAACGACTGTAACAGCTGTTGAAAAACCGGA